>NZ_JAGTUI010000001.1:0-85621 GCF_018224585.1 Neisseria sp. Marseille-Q1983 | reverse complement strand
CGCCGGAGAGCTGGGCGAAGCCAGGCGCATCGCCGGAGAGCTGGGCGAAGCCAGGGCGAAGCACCGGAGAGCTGGGCAAAGCCAGGCGAAGCACCGGAGAGCTGGGCAAAGCCAGGCGAAGCACCGCCAGGCTTAAGCAACCTTTCCCAAGTCAAGGGGAGGATGTCTGTAAAGAATCGTAAAGACGGCTTTATCGTCTTTATGATTCTTTACGGATACCCCTTGACGCCCTGCCGAAAAAATACACTCTGCCGGGGGGCAGGTGGTAAGGCGCGCGTTTTTTGCGCCGTCCCCCTGCCCCCGCGGCGTCGCAAGTGAGACTAGGGGGTGTGGGGGACTAGTCCCCCGCAAAGCGTTCAGCTTCGGAAACTTTGGCCATAGGCAGGCGAAGCAGCGCACTTTGCGGGCGAAGCCGCAAACAGCCGGAAAAAGCGGGGGGGGATTGGCGATAAGCGCGAGGGGGGTGTCCCCCACAGCGCCGCCGCGCCGCGAATGCGGCGCAAAATCTTTCAGATTAAGAAACATTTGTTTAATGAGGCAACCGTGCCTTTTAAGAAAGGGGTAGCGAATGAAATTGTTGGCCGCATTGATTCCGCTCTTGATGAGCGTAGCAGGCCGTATATTGACTGCATTGGGATTGATGGCCGTGACCTATGCAGGAGTAGACAGGCTGGTTACGAAGTTTCAGCACGCAATACAGGAAAGCGTGACAGGAGCACCGCAGGCAATGTTGCAGCTCTTTTATATAAGCGGCGGTGGCACCGTTCTTAATATTCTGTTTGGCGCAATCGCCTTTATTCTGTCATTCAAACAAATGACAAAACTTGCAACCTCAATCGGGAAGAAAAAATAAATGGCAGAAATCTGTTTGATAACCGGCACGCCCGGTTCAGGGAAAACATTAAAAATGGTTTCCATGATGGCGAATGACGAAATGTTTAAGCCGGATGAAAACGGCATACGCCGTAAAGTATTTACGAACATCAAAGGCTTGAAAATACCGCACACCTACATAGAAACGGACGCAAAAAAGCTGCCGAAATCGACAGATGAGCAGCTATCGGCGCATGATATGTACGAATGGATAAAGAAGCCCGAAAATATCGGGTCTATTGTCATTGTGGACGAAGCTCAAGACGTATGGCCGGCACGTTCGGCAGGTTCAAAAATCCCAGAAAATGTCCAGTGGCTGAATACGCACCGCCATCAGGGCATTGATATATTTGTTTTGACACAAGGTCCTAAACTCTTAGATCAGAACTTGCGAACATTGGTTAAAAGACATTATCACATTGCGGCCAATAAAATGGGTTTGCGTACCCTGCTTGAATGGAAAGTATGCGCGGATGACCCCGTAAAAATGGCATCAAGTGCATTTTCCAGTATCTACACACTGGACAAAAAAGTTTATGAATTGTACGAATCCGCAGAAGTTCACACGGTAAATAAAGTCAAGCGTTCGAAATGGTTTTACGCATTGCCCGTCATTATATTATTGATTCCGCTATTTGTCGGTTTGTCTTATAAAATGTTGAGCGGCTATGGGAAAAAACAGGAAGAACCCGTAGCAGAAGAACAGGCGGCAACAGAACAGCAGACAGCACCATTAGATAAAACAGAAGGCGAGCCGGTAAACAACGGTAACCTTACCGCAGATATGTTTGTTCCGACATTGCCGGAAAAACCCGAAAGCAAGCCGATTTATAACGGCGTAAGACAAGTAAAAACATTTGAATACATAGCAGGATGCATAGAAGGCGGCAAAACGGGTTGCACATGTTATTCCCAACAGGGAACGCCCTTGAAGGAAATTACAAAGGAAATGTGCAAGGATTACGCAAGAAACGGATTGCCTTTCAATCCGTATAAAGAAGAAAATCAGCAAAATGTTGAGCAGAAAGAAGCTGCCGTGAAAGATGACAAGCCCAAAGTTATTGCAATGGGCGGGAAGCCCCAACAAAACTTGATGTATGACAACTGGGAAGAGCGCGGAAAACCGTTCGAAGGAATCGGCGGCGGAGTCGTAAAGTAGAAAGTTCAATTTAAGGATTATTTAATATGAATAAAAAAATAAATAAGCGCGTTCCCGTTGGGTTAAGCGAAGAAGAATATCGCGTTTTTAGCGAATTGATTGAGCAGATCGAGCAGACAATGGCGAAAATAGTGTCTGAGTTTGTTCCTATAGTTATACCCGTTGTGAAGCAGATGGCGGCGAATAAGAAAGAATTGAAGGTATCCGAAGGTTCTGACGGTGGCGTTGTAAATTAGAAAGTTCTTTTTAAAATCACATACTTATAAAAATATTGAAATATTTTCTTGCAATACTACATAATATGAAGTATTATACGCATATGGATACAGCGCAATCGCGCAAATCGCGCCTCGGGTTATCAGGGGTAAGGAAATTAAAATGGAAACTATCAAAACCGGCTCTTATTATCTTGAACACTTGTTCGGAAACACTTATAAAGTGTACCGCCATCAATATGAGATTGGCACTTTGACAGAATATGGCGAAGTTGAACTCACTGACGAACTCATCAAGGGTTATGAGAAAAAACCTCATAGCGGATATTGGATTTCAGAAATTGAAAAAATCATTAAAAACAGATAAAAGTAAGCCGCCTGAAATATGGCGGCTTTTTTGAAAGGAAAAATATGACGCACCCCAATAGAAACTGGCAACGTCGTTGGACAGTGGATTTTGAACAACAAACCGCAACGCATGAGGAAGGATGGGTTGTCAAGTTTGAAAAGGTTTCAGATGGCATTTTTGACGGAAAATTGATTCGTCAGCCGGAAAACATCACGCTTGAGCAAATCAAAAATGCGCCGCGAATAGCCCGTGAAGCCGGAGAAGCTTGGACAAGGGCAAGGAAATCATTATCATGATGAACGATTTAGAGATAGGCTACACGCCGAGAAATTTAAAGTTCATTAGGCAAAATTCAGGGAAAACGCAGAAAGAAATAGCGGATGTTTTAGAAGTGGCTTTGATAACGGTTCAAAGGTGGGAAATGCCTGTTAATGTAAACAGCCATGTCGATATGCCCTATAAGAAGTGGCTTGAATTTATAGAGTATTTTAAATAAAACTTTACCAAAACCAGTAACCCTAATAAAATCAGACACGGCAAAGGAATAGCTAACCTTTGCCGAAACCGTCCAGCCTGAATAAACCACAAACTTAAAGTTTGATGATGAGAATAGGCGGGCGGTTTTCTTGTTTGTGAAATTGAGTAGTATCAAAGAACACGATTCTGAATAAATAAGGGTAATCCCATGCGTAACGCTGTAGGATTGGATATATCAAAGCTGACATTTGACGCATTCGCCATGGTCGGCAATGCTGAATATTCGGCGAAGTTTGACAACAATTCGAAAGGTTTAGATCAGTTTTCGGACTGGTTGAAAAGCTTGGGATGCGATGATCTGCATATCTGCATGGAGGCAACGGGAAACTATTATGAAGACGTTGCCGACTACTTCGCGCAGTATTACAGCGTTTACGTAATAAATCCGCTGAAAATAAGCAAGTATGCAGAAAGCAGATTCAAGCGAACCAAAACAGACAAACAGGATGCAAAACTGATAGCGGAGTATTGCCAGTCGGCGAAAGAAAGCGAGCTTGTAAAAAGGCAGAAGCCGACGGAC
Source organism: Neisseria sp. Marseille-Q1983 (assembly GCF_018224585.1). NCBI lineage: Bacteria > Pseudomonadati > Pseudomonadota > Betaproteobacteria > Neisseriales > Neisseriaceae > Neisseria > Neisseria sp. Marseille-Q1983. The sequence continues at coordinate 81,968 of NZ_JAGTUI010000001.1, read as the reverse complement.
GGCCAATACAAGCTTTCACGAATGACCGCAGCATATATGCAAATCAAAAGCGAATGCGCGGCAATGAAAAACCGTTATCAGGTGGCAAAAGATGAAGAAGCGGCCAAAGCATATGCAGAAATCATCAAAGCCATGAATGAACAGCTTGAAGTTTTAAAGGCGAAGATAAAATATCAGACGGAGAAGCCTAATTGCAAAGAAGGCGTGAAACGTCTTGAAACCATACCGGCAATAGGCAGAATGACAGCAGCCGTATTGTTTCAATATCTCACTTCTTCGAAATTTGAAACATCAAACAAATTTGCAGCATTCGCAGGCTTAAGCCCGCAACAAAAAGAATCAGGTACAAGCGTAAGAGGAAAAGGCAAACTGACCAAGTTTGGCAATAGGAAATTACGCGCCGCCTTATTCATGCCCGCCATGGTCGCATACCGCATAAGGGCATTTCCCGATTTCATCAAAAGACTGGAAGCCAAGAAGAAGCCTAAAAAAGTCATCATCGCCGCATTGATGCGTAAACTAGCTGTCATTGCGTATCACGTACATAAGAAAGGCGAAGATTACGATCCATCTCGTTACAAATCGGCGTAAATCCTGAAAGGAAAAAAGGCATTTTTTGAATGCCTGCTTTGCCGTGTCTGAAATTCAGTGAATTTTTAAATATTGAAATTCAATAAGTTGTAAATGAATTGTAAAGATTCTATTGCAAATTTAAGTAGTATCTCGTCATTCCCGCGCAAGCGGGAATCCGGGCATCCGACGCTGCGGCAATTTGTCGGAAATAACCGAAACTCAAAAAACCGGATTCCCGCCTGCGCGGGAATGACGGCGCAAAGATTTCCGCCTATCCGGCAACCATCAAACACCGCCTCCCAACTTTATTTTTGATGCGACAGCCGGGCGGCGGCAAGCGTGGCGGCGATAACAATCGACACGCCTAAAATGGATACGGGCGATAAATGTTCGCCCAAAATCAAAACCGCCAGCAGCACGCCGACGACGGGTTCGAGCGAAATCAACAGTCCCGAAACATTGGCAGGAACACGGCTCATCCCCTTGTTCCACAGCCAATAGGCGTACCAGCCGCACCCCAAACCCAAATAAAGCAGCGACAATACCATCCCGACGCTCCAGTCCACGGTATAACTTTGCGCCAAAGCAAGCGAAAACGGCAGGCACATCAACGATGCGGCGGCAATGGAAACAGATGTGAATGCCGGTACGCCGATGCGTGCAATCAGCCTTTGCGTCGGACGCATAGCGGCACAAAAGCCCGCGCCCGCCAACAACACCAGCAGGCAGCCGAACCAGCCGACTTCGCCGCCCTCTTCCGCACCGCCCGCCATCAGCAGCGCGACACCGGCAAATGCCGCCGCGCCGCATATCCAGTGGTAGGCACGCGCTTTGTCGTTGAAGAAAAAGTGTCCGACAAACACCATCAGCAGTGGCTCGAGTCCGACAATGACCGATGCGCTGGCGGCGGAAGTGTATTTCAACCCGACAAACTGAAACAGCAGGGTCAGCACATAGTTGACGAACGACACAATCAGCAACGGCTTCCATTCCTCACGCGGAATCTTGCCGATATGCCGGCGGCAGGCGGGCAGTGCAGGCAGCGCGGCAATTAGCAGGCGCACGCCGACCATCAATGCGGGATCGATGCCGCCATAGACATATTTGGCGGCAATAAACGAGCTGCTCCAGATAATCAGGGCAAGGATTTGGTAAAACATTTAAAGTATCCAGATTAAAAATTGTTTGTGCGGCTGTCTCGGCACGCGGGACGGCACATCAGGCAACAGGCGGAAAGCGGCGGCTTCCGCAGCCGTTCGGATTCTACCGCCGCAGACGGCGGGCGGTTCGGGCGGTAAGGAACAGGGCGGCGGAACAAACCGCCTGCCGCGTTCAGACGGCATCCAAAACCCGGTGTTTCAGGGCTGGCAGCCGGTTGCGGACGCTGTTCAGGCGGTTGGCATCGATGTCTGCCGTAACGATGCCTTCGCCTTCGGGCAATACGTCCAATACGTCGCCCCACGAATCGACAATCATACTGTGTCCGAATGTGCGCCTGCCGTTTTCGTGCAATCCGCCCTGCGCCGCCGCGACAACATAACATTGGTTCTCCACCGCACGCGCGCGCAGCAGCAACTCCCAATGCGCCTTGCCCGTCGTGTGGGTAAATGCCGCCGGAAGCATCAATACGTCAAACGGCAGCTGGCGGCGGAAAAATTCGGGAAAGCGGACATCGTAACAAATACCTGCCGCCACCGGCACGCCCTCTGCCGACAAGTGCGGCACTTCCCGCCCTGCGCTGATGGTATCGGATTCGGCATAGCGTTCGCCCAAACCGGAAAAACCGAAGAGGTGCATTTTGTGGTACAGACCCGTCCTTACGCCGTCCCGTCCGTACACCAACAGCGTATTCATCACTTTGCCCGCCTCGCGGCTTTGCAGCGGCACGGTTCCGCCAAACAGCACCACGCCGCACGCTTTCGCCGTTTCACTCAATGCCGTCTGAAAGCGTCCGCCGCCCAAAGGCTCGGCAAACGCGAGTTTGCCGGTATCGTTTGCGCCCATCAGCACCCAATATTCGGGCAACAGCACCCAATCCGCACCGCACTGCGCCGCTTGTTTGACCAAACGCCCCATCGTTTCGATATTTTTTTGCGGCGACAATCCTGAAACCATCTGCACGGCGGCAACTCTGATTTTGTCCATTTCTTCTCCTTTTTCCTACCGACCTTGCGGCATATTCCGCCGATACGCTACCATAACGGCAGTTGACGAAAATCTTTACACAAATGCCCATTTTGAACCATATTGCCCTCATCGGTGTAGGGCTGATCGGCGGTTCGTTCGTTCTCGACCTCAAAAGGCAGGGACTCGTCCGCACCGTTACCGGTATCGACACCGACCGCGACAACCTCGAACGTGCATTGGAACGCGGCGTGATTGACCGGGCGTCCGTTGCCATCGACGCGGACAGCATCGGCGGTGCGGACTTGGTACTGATTGCCACGCCCGTCGCCACCGTTCCCGCCATTTTGACCGCGCTGCGCCCCATTTTGCCGGAACACACTTGGATTTCCGATGTCGGCAGCACCAAATCTTCGGTCATCGAAGCCTTCCGCCGCTGTCTGCCCGACCGCCTGCACCACTGCATCGCCGCCCACCCGATTGCCGGTTCGGACAGAAGCGGTGCGCAAGCTGCGCAGTTCGGGCTGTTCCGCCACAGAAAACTCATCATCACGCCACACGACGGCGAACATTCAGACGGCATCGCATTGATAGAAAACCTGTGGCGCGCCGTCGGGGCGGAAATTTATACGATGGACGCGCAAAAACACGATGCGGTTTTTGCCGCCGTCTCCCATATGCCCCACCTTGCCGCCTTCGCCTATGTCCACCAGCTTTTCGACCACCCCGACGGAAAGGCGTATCTGAAATTTGCCGCCACGGGCTTTGAGGACTTTACCCGCATCGCTTCCGGCCACCCTGCCGTGTGGGCGGACATCTGCCTTGCCAACAGGGACAACCTGTTAGAGCTGGTTCGGGGTTTGGGCAGGCAGTTGGACACTTTGGAAACCATCCTGCTTAACCGGGACCGCCCCTCCCTGTACCGCTATTTTGAAGAAGCCAAAGCCACGCGCGACGGCCGGTCTGATGAGAATTGATGTTCAGACGGCATCGCGCCCAAACCGAAACCGCCGCAGACCGGGAATCTGCGGCGGTTTTACTCAACCGGGCCTGCCGTCGGAGCGCGGACGGATCAGCCAAGGAATATACTTCCACGCATACACCAAAAGCGCGAGGGCAAACAAAACCGACGACGTGCGTATACTGTGCGTATGGGCGGTACCGGAAGAAAATACGGCAACCATGCGGACGGCGGTTGCCGCCATCATCAGCCAAAATGCGACCGGAACGGATTTGGGCGGCGGATAAATGGGATTGCCCGTATGACCGAGCGCGGTACGCGCCATCATACCCAAAGTCAGCACGCCGATACCGCCCACGCCGATCAGGTGCACGCCCAAATTGAGGAAAGCGGGTTTGAAATAAGACGCGCCGACCGCAATCAGCCCCAATCCGGTAAACAGATAACCGGCAAACAGAATCCACAGCATCGGCTCTTTCAATACGGGTTTATACCACCAGCGGTACACCTGTACGGTAAAAATCACACCTGCCGCAAACGCGAAAACGGCAGACAGCCAAGGTAGCGCGCCGTGCGCCATCAGCATGGCGGTCAACATAGGCAGCCACAGCGAAGCCTGCGCCACCCATTTCGGACTGGGAATCTGCGGCACGTTCAAACGTTTGGACGTAAAAAACGAAATAATCCGCATCCCGATCAGACCGATAAAGCCCGACACCATAATCAGCCCCGACTGCAAACCGCCCAACAGCCCCTCGAAATTGCCGTTGTGCAACTGGACGTGGAACGCCGCGTGCGTACCGCCCAAGACGAACAGCGCGAACACGGCAACATAATTGCGTTGATTCTGCGAACGGATAACGGGCAAAGCCATGCACACCGCGCCGTACCAGAAAAACAGCGTACCGAGTATGCCGCTTGCCGCCGCACCCCAACCCGGGATAAAGACGGCAATCCGCGCAGCCAACCAAAAGGCGGTCAACCCGACCAGAACGCCGCCCCTCGTAGGCGGCTGCCCCGTCCAAGTGGCGACGGCGGTCAGCAGGAAGGCGATGACGACGAGACCGGCATAACCCCAAATCATCTCATGCGCGTGCCAATAGAAACCGGACAGCTCGTGCGTTCCCGTGTAGCCGAAACCCCACAGCAATACGGACAATGCGCCGTACAGTGCCGCCAGCGAATAAAACGGGCGGAACGCCATTGCCCAGACGGGGTGCTTGGTAAATTTCATGTGTGTTCCTTGTTTATCATTAATATATTTGCCGCAAAACGGAATCATGCCGGCAAAAACGGTTCGACGGCGGGAAACAGCTCGCGTTCTTCAAAGCGCGCGTGGTCGCGCAGGGTTGTGGCAAAAGCGATATTCCACGCCGCGTTACCGTATTCGGGGCTTGCCATCATCTGCCGCAGTTTGGCGTGATCGCCTTCAAAACGGGTTTTCAACTCAAGCGCGATATTTTGCCAAATTGGGGCAAACATGGTTTCTTCTTCACAGAAATGGATTTCCAGTTCGGCAAAATGCAGCTCGAGTTCGGCACGATGGTCTGCCCCGGGCGTCCGCAACAGACGCACGCACAGGGAAAGCGAGTGGTGGTGTTCGCGCGAAAGCCCGACAAGGGTGGAATGTCGTTTCAACGGTTTCATAAATTTAGGTTACAATAACAAATTATCAAACAGTAGCGCGGATGTTTCAGACGGCATACCGCCGCAGACAGGCTGCATTCTACCGCCCCGACGGACAGGGTTTCAACCATTAAGGTATTTTCCGTGAAACTTAAACCGTACCGATAAGAATAACGATCCATACCGAGAAAATCATGTATTTGACACAACATACGGACTACGGGCTGCGCGTCCTCATCTACACCGCCGTCAACGACGACGCGCTGGTCAACATCGCCACCATCGCCTCGACCTACGGCATTTCCAAAAGCCATCTGATGAAGGTGGTTACCGCGCTGGTCAAAGGCGGCTTCCTCCACAGCGTACGCGGAAAAGGCGGCGGGCTGAGGCTTGCCGCACCGCCCGAACGCATCAATATCGGCGCGGTCGTCCGCCATCTCGAACCGATGCAGTTGGTCGAGTGCATGGGCGAGAACAACGAATGCCTGATTACACCGTCCTGCCGTCTGACAGGCATACTCGGCGGTGCAATGAAGTCGTTTTTCACGTATCTGGACGGTTTTACGCTGCAAGACCTACTCAACAAGCCGACCTACGACCTGCTCTACGAACCGAGAATTCCGATTGTAACGCAACATTAAGGCTGCAAAAGGCTGCAAAAATGCCGTCTGAAACACAAACCGCCTCCAGAGGCAGTTCGGTTTCAGACGGCATTTCTTTACTCAGACCAAATTACAGCCCCGCGGCCGCTTTCAATGCGGCTGCTTTGTCGGTGCGCTCCCAAGTAAATTCAGGCTCTTCACGGCCGAAATGTCCGTAAGCGGCGGATTTTCCGTAAATCGGGCGCAACAGGTCGAGCATTTGGACGATGCCTTTGGGGCGCAGGTCGAAATGTTCGCGAACCAGCGCAATCAGTTTTTCCTCGCTGATTTTGCCTGTGCCGAAAGTGTCGATGGAAATCGAAGTCGGTTCGGCAACGCCGATGGCGTAGGAAACTTGGATTTGGCATTGGGTTGCCAAGCCTGCGGCGACGATGTTTTTCGCCACATAACGGCAGGCGTAGGCGGCGGAACGGTCCACTTTGGACGGGTCTTTGCCGGAGAACGCGCCGCCGCCGTGCGGAGCCGCGCCGCCGTAGGTATCGACGATGATTTTGCGGCCGGTCAAACCGCAGTCGCCTTGCGGGCCGCCGATGACGAAGCGGCCGGTCGGGTTGATCAGGTATTTGGTTTCGACAGTCAGCATTTCAGACGGCAGAACGGGCTTGATAATCTGCTCGATCACGGCTTTGCTCAGTTCTTCATAGCTGATGGCAGGATCGTGCTGGGTGGACAGGACGACGGTATCAATGCGTTTTACCTTACCGGTTTCGCTGTCGTAAACCACGGTCAGTTGGGCTTTGGCATCAGGGCGCAGCCAAGGCAGGCGGCCGTCTTTGCGTAATTCGCTTTGACGCTGCATCAGGCGGTGGCTGTAATAGATGGCAAACGGCATCAGGGTCGGGGTTTCGTCGCAGGCATAGCCGAACATCAAACCTTGGTCGCCCGCGCCTTGGTTCAGGTCGATGCCTTCGCCTTCATTCACGCCTTGGGCGATGTCGGGGGATTGCTGGTCGTAGTACACGCCGACCGCGCAGCCGTTGGCATCAAAGCCCAGCTCGGAGGAGTTGTAGCCGATGCGTTTGATGGTTTCGCGTGCGACTTTGATGTAGTCCACTTGGGCAGTGGTGGTAATTTCGCCCGCCAATACGCACAAGCCTGTGTTGACCAAGGTTTCCGCCGCGACGCGAGCTTTGGGGTCTTGAGCCAAGATGGCATCCAAAATCGCATCGGACACTTGGTCGGCAACTTTATCCGGATGGCCTTCGGATACCGATTCGGAAGTAAACAGATATTCGCTCATTGAGATTTTCCTTGAAAAACAAACCATCTTCGTTAGACGGCATGTTGTATGAACATAATGTCGACAGCGGGAAATATAGCAAAATTTCCCTATTCGTGCCATTCAGTTGAGAAACATTCCCATTTGAACAGCACTTTGGAATCTCTGCCCGTACGTTTCGTACAGGCAAAAAAATTCCCGCATCAAGCGGGTTTGGATTGCTCTGGTGAGCCACATCGGCTTTTCAACCGTCCACCTTACTTTTCCTTTTGAAAAGCAGGTTGGCATGGAATTCCCAACTCTTAATGCAGCGCGGATGGTAGCAGAAAAGGCATATTGCCGCAATACTTCCCTTTTTCAGACGGCATGTTTCGTTTACAATTCGGGCTGTTTCCCCCTTTGCGAACCGCCATGCACATCCTGTTGACCGCCCTGCTCAAATCCTTTTCCCTGCTGCCCCTGCCCTTTCTGCACAAATTAGGTGTTTTCCTCGGACATCTGGCGTTTTACCTGCGCAAAGAAGACCGAGAACGCATTATTGCCAATATGCGTCAGGCAGGCATGAATCCCGACCCAAAAACGGTCAAAGCCGTATTTGCGGAAACGGCAAAAGGCGGTTTGGAACTTGCCCTCGCATTTTTCAAAAAACCGGAGGACATCGAAACAATGTTCAAAGCGGTACACGGCTGGGAACACGTGCAGCAGGCTTTGGACAAGGGCGAAGGGCTGCTGTTCATCACGCCGCACATCGGCAGCTACGATTTGGGCGGACGCTACATCAGCCAGCAGCTTCCGTTCCCGCTGACCGCCATGTACAAACCGCCGAAAATCAAAGCAATAGACAAAGTGATGCAGGCAGGCAGGGTTCGCGGCAAAGGAAAAACCGCGCCTACCAGCATACAAGGGGTCAAACAAATCATCAAAGCCCTGCGTTCGGGCGAAGCAACCATCGTCCTGCCCGACCACGTCCCCTCCCCTCAAGAAGGTGGGGAAGGCGTATGGGTGGATTTCTTCGGCAAACCTGCCTATACCATGACGCTGGCGGCAAAACTGGCAAACGTCAAAGGCGTGAAAACCCTGTTTTTCTGCTGCGAACGCCTGCCTGACGGGCAGGGTTTTGCCTTACACATAAGCCCCCTTCAAGGAGAATTGACCGGCGACAAAACCCATGATGCCGCCGTGTTCAACCGCAATGCCGAATATTGGATACGCCGTTTTCCGACGCAGTATCTGTTTATGTACAACCGCTACAAAATGCCGTAACGAAAATAAAAATGCTGTCTGAACGATTTCAGACGGCATCTTGTCATTTGACGATTTCGGACAACGGCCAGCGCGGGCGTACATTAAATGCACCGGCTTCCCTACCCGTTTTCAAATGCATCGCGCCTGCAAAGGCAATCATGGCACCGTTGTCCGTGCAGTATGCCATCGGCGGGAAAAACACGCTGACTTTTTCGGACGGATGTTTCGGCTTGCCTTTTGGGGTCGGGATTTGTACCGTCATGTTGCCGAAAGTTTCGCGGAGTTTGCGGTTTGCACCGACCCCGCCGGCGACCACTACGGTTCTGAATCCTGTCTGCAACAGGGCTTTTTTCACTTTTGCCTCCAACACATCTACCACCGCATCTTGAAACGCACGGCAGATGTCGTTGCGTGTCTGCTCGGGAATGTCATCCGCCCCGTTTTCCGCGCGCACTTTCTCAACAGCGGTCAATACGGCGGTTTTCAATCCCGAAAAACTCATCTGCAAATCGTCGGAATGAATCATCGGGCGCGGAAAAACAAACGCTTCGGGCCTGCCCGATTCCGCAAGTTCCGACAGTTTCGCACCGCCCGGATACGGCAAGCCCAGCAGTTTCGCCGTTTTGTCGAATGCCTCGCCCGCCGCATCATCGACGCTCTCGCCCAAAAGCTCGTAGTCGCCTATGCCCCTGACCGCCATAATCTGCGTATGCCCGCCCGAAACCAACAGCGCGACAAAAGGAAAGTCGGGTTTTTCCTCCGCCAACAGCGGCGACAGCAGATGTCCTTCCAAATGATGGACGGGAATAACAGGCTTGTCCAACGCTAAAGCCAGCGCATTGGCGTAACTCGACCCCGCCAGCAGCGCGCCGCCCAAACCAGGCCCCTGTGTAAAGGCAACCGCGTCAATGTCGCCATACGATGCGCCCGCCTGCGCCAAACAGCCTTCAGTCAACGGAACAAGGCGGCGGATATGGTCGCGGCTTGCCAATTCCGGCACAACCCCGCCGTATTCGGCGTGCATTGCCATTTGAGTGTGCAGGCAGTGCGCCCGCAATCCTCGTTCCGTATCGTAAAGCGCAACGCCGGTTTCGTCACAAGAAGATTCGATTCCTAATACCAACATGGTCTGATGCCGTTAAAAACTGAAAAACGTATTTTAGCGGATTTCGGCACGACTGCCGTATCCCAAAAACGGAACATGCCGTCTGAAGACCGTTCAGACGGCATCGTCGCACCGTATCAAAGCGTTCCGTAAGAATGCAGCCCGCTCAAAAACATATTCACGCCGATAAAAGCAAATGCGGTTACGAACAAACCGATAATCGCCCACCACGCCAGCACTTTGCCGCGCCAACCGGCAACCAGCCGCAAGTGCAGCCAAACGGCGTAATTGAGCCAGACGATGAACGCCCACGTCTCTTTCGGGTCCCAACTCCAATAGCGTCCCCAAGCATCTGCCGCCCACAGCGCACCCAAAATGGTGGCAATAGTAAAGAACAGAAAGCCGACGGCAATCGCCTTATACATCACCTCGTCGATCAATGCCGACGGCGGCAGCCACAGTTTTCCGCCTTTTCCTTCCGCACGCAGGGAAACCAGTTCGGCAATACCGAGCATCGCGGAAATGCAAAACGCGCCGTAACCGATAAAGTTTGCCGGAACGTGGATTTTCATCCACCAGGACTGGAGCGCGGGAATCAGCGGCTGGATGGTGTGCGCCTCGCGGGACACGCTGTACCACAAGACAAATCCAACCACGACCGCCATAAAACCGAACACGAAGCCGCCCAATTTCTGCACGGCAAATTTACCCTCGTAATACAAATACATCAGCGCGGTAATGACCAAAAACAGAATGAACACTTCATAAAGGTTGGACACGGGGATATGCCCCGCATCCGGACGGAGCAGATAGCTTTCGTGCCAACGTACCAGCAGACCGGTAAAGCCTGCTACGGCAGACACCCATGCAAACACGGTTCCCATACCCAACAGCGTGTTGGTCGGCACATTTTTTACGCTTGCCAAAACCGCTCCCGCAATATAGGCAAACAGGGCGAAAAAGACGAATGCGCACTGCCACATAATCGCCGACTGACTGCTTAGGAAATACCGCAGCAAAAAGCCTTCTGCCGATTTGATGTCGCCTCCGTACAAACCGACGGCAGCATAAGCAAGCAGTATGCTTAAAGGGACGAACACGCGCATCGGCTTGAAAAACCAGCCTAAAAATACGGCAATACCGGCACTTGCCCATAAAATAACCGTTTCATATATATCCATACGGACACCGGATAAAGTCTGTACGAAAACCGTACCCGAAAAAACCAGCGCGGCAAATACCCAATCCCAAAGATTCAGATTGCGGATCAAAGACTTCTGAATCAGCAGCTCGTGTTCCGGAAGGGTTTTATAGTGTTCAGTCATGATTCAAGTCCTTGCCGAGCCGTTGCAGACTCTCGACATGTTTTGGAAATTCCTTCTGCAAATCCCGTTCGCTGCGGGCCGAAGACATGGCAAAACGGATTTTGCCGTCTGAAAACAATACCCACGCCCGTTTTTCGCGCACATAAAACATAAATACCGTACCCAAAACTAACAATACCGAGCCAAGATAGACCAAAAGCGCACCCGGGGAACGGGTCATCTGCAAACCTGACGAACGCACCTCGGAAAACCCGTCAAGCTGGAGCAGCATGGGCGCGGGATATTCCGTCAATCCCGTGTATGCATCCATACTGTGCAGCAGGAAACGGTTCCGCGCTTCATCCTGCTGCCATTCGGGCAAGCCGTACCGGCGTATGGTTTCATCCAAAGCAGCGTTCATCACGCCGTAAAGCATTTCGTAGAAATAGCCCTGCATTTTCTCCTGCTGCTCTTTCGGGATATTGGACGTAATAAATTCGTCCAATCCCAAATAGCCTTTTTGTGCAAAGATGTTCAGCGTGTTTTCCGCAGCCAGCATGAATTGTTCGCGGATTTCGGCAGGTGCGTCTTTGGTTGCGTCGGCAACCAGACGTTTGCGCCCTTCCCCATCTTTCAAAAACTCACGCAATGCCATGAAGGTATCTGCTTTCCCTTGTTTGTCCAAAGGAATACGCAGCCAGCGGTATTGCTGCTGCAAGCCGCTGCGCGTGCCGGTCAGCCAAAAATAATCTTTGTCCTGCAAAATCGGCAGCATATAGTTTTTATATTCGACCGCCTGCCCTGCCGCATCACGGATACGGTAAACAATGGAAGGGCCGATATTGGTGTATTTTTTACCTTCCTGAGTAACGGCGCGGACATCGTTCAGCGTGGATTTCAGACTTTTTTCCCGTTTCCCGTCCTCACTCATGTCCTCCACGTTCATAGAAGTGAACTGATCGAACTCAAGACGATATTTGTGTTTGCCAATTTCCAACGGAAACTGCCGCATGGAGGTTGCCTTCAACACGACAGGTTCGCGTGAAGCATCACCCAAATTCCACGCCTTGAATGTCAAATCCGAACCGCCGTCGGCAAAACTCGCCTGATAAATCGTGATGCCGTGCAAGGTCAAAGGATGGTTCACGCGGATGGTCCGCTCGAGTTTCTCACCGGTTGCCTTGTCCGTTACTTCAATATCACTGGCAAAATCGCGCGGCATACCCGTATTGTAAAAATCGATATGGAATTTTTTCAGTTTGACTTCAAAAGGCAAGTCCTGAACCAACATCCCGTTGTCGGCATTCAGGAAAACCACATCCGCACTTTGCCCTTCGGAAATATTGACGTTGCCCCTAAATGAGAGATTGGACGCACCCAAAATACTTTCGGGCTTGAAATCCTTGGCATAAACCGCCTGATTGTCCGGAACAATCCGACCGGTCAGCATACCCAGTTTCAACAGCAGGTTACTGTCTATCAGCCCGCCCAGGCAAATGACAATCAAAGCAACATGGGCAAAGATATAGCCCCATTTGTTCATCGTGCCTTTTTTGGCGGCAATCAGAACCGACCCGTCTTCACGGTTAATGGTTTTTCCCTGAAAACCTTGTACTTCCAGATAACGTTTGGCAACTTCGGGGGCAATTTTTACATCCAACAGCGAAGAATGGCGCATCGCTGCCAGAGATTTTTCTTTAACCTTTTCCCGAAAAGACTTCATTTCGCGCCAGAACGGCGGCACATTGCGAATCAGGCACAAACTGGTCGAGATGACCAAAAAGAGCATAATGACAACGAACCATGCCGAAGCATAGACATCATACAGTCCCAGAAAACCAAAAATCTGCGCCCAAAACGGTCCGAATTTGACCAAATAATCCGTCTGCGGCTGGTTTTGCTGCAACACCGTGCCGATAACCGATGCAATACCCAGCAGACTGAGCAAGGCGACCGCAAAGCGCATGGAGCTGAAAAAAGCGAACCACGGACGGGAAAGAAGTGGGGAAGATATACGGGATTTACTCATTGTGTGTTTATTCCGCCATCAGGAATATGGGAAAGCAGAATTGGGCAAACAGAAAACAACGCCCCGATTCTACTGTCTTGATGCTTTTTATTTCAAGACAATGAAGACAGCCTGCATCGATTCCAACGGTTGCAATTGAAAAAACTTATCGCAGAATTGTCTGAAGCCGTCTGAAAACTTTTCAGACGGCCTCTAAAACAGACTATTGCGGAATTAACGCAAACCTTGGATAAAGTTGGCGACCGCTTTCAAATCTTCTTCAGACATACGGTTTGCAATATCTTCCATGATGGTATTTTTACGCTGACCGGACTTGTAGGCATTCATCTGTTCAACAATATATGCCTGATGCTGGCCGCCCAAACGCGGATAAGCCTGAATTTCGCTTCCGCCTCCCGGCATACCCGCACCGCTCGGACCGTGGCAGGACATACACGCCGGTAATTTTTTATCGCTCAAACCGCCGCGATAGATTTTCGCGCCCAATTCGGGATTTTCCTTAGGATTGGCTTCGCCGGATTTGGGCTGCTGTTTGGCATAGAATGCGGATACATTCAAAATATCCTGATCGCTCAAATTCATTACCATCGGCTTCATCACAGCTGCCGAACCGTGGGTACGTTTGCCGTCGCGGATACCGATAGTTTGATGATAGATGTAAGCAGTATGCTGTGCCGCCAAACGCGGATACATCGCAATGCCGCTGTTACCGTCTGCTGCATGGCAAGCCGCACAAACCGTTGCGGCAACCTGTTTGCCTTTTTCCACGTCTGCTTTGGGAGATGCGGAAACCGCACCGGCAGCCAAAACAAAGGCCAATAAAGTCAATCGTTTCATGGAGTGCTCCTGATTACAGCATTGGATAACGCAACAATGCTCTTTTTATATTCAAATACGGGATTCTTGACCCGATTAAAACCGATGATTCTGTAAACGTGATATTCTATACTAAATTTACATTAAATTACTACTGTGTTTCACATAAAACCAACCGCATATTTTTGCTGTCGGACAAACGGCGGCGGAAAAACAAGGATATGCCCATGAACCTTTTTCAAAACGCCAAATTCTTCACGACGGTAAACCATCTCAAAAACCTGCCGGACACACCGCTCGAAATTGCCTTTGTCGGCAGGAGCAATGCCGGAAAATCCAGCGCCATCAATACCCTGACCAACCATGTCCGTCTTGCCTACGTTTCAAAAACACCGGGACGGACGCAGCATATCAACTTTTTTGAGCTGCAGAACGGCAATTTTATGGTCGATTTGCCCGGCTACGGTTATGCCCAAGTCCCCGAAGCAGTACGCGCACATTGGGTCAAGCTGCTCGGCGACTATCTGCAACAGCGCAAACAGCTTATCGGTCTGATTCTGATTATGGATGCCCGCCATCCTCTAAAAGAACTCGACATTCGTATGCTGGACTTTTTCCACACGACCGGCAGACCGGTTCACATCCTTCTGTCAAAAGCCGACAAATTATCCAAAAACGAACAGATAAAAACCCTGTCCCAAGTCAAAAAACTGCTCAAACCTTATTCCGACAGGCAAAACATCAGCGTACAGCTGTTTTCCAGCCTGAAAAAACAAGGTATTGACGAGACCAACCGAACTGTCGGAAGCTGGTTTGACGCAGCAGATGCCGCCGCCTCTCTAGAGGAAAACTGACCCCAATTATACGGAAACCGTATTCCCCCCCACTTGACCGACCGCAAACATTTAAAAAATTGCCACTGCCAAATCTAAAATGCCGTCTGAAAGACTTTTCAGACGGCATTTTGCGGAGTCTTTAAAACAGGGAATCCAACTGCTGCTGTTTGGAATCCGTATTGCTCGGAAGTGCCGGCGTTTCCTGTACGTCCTGACGCGTTTCGTCAGATCTTCCCTGCTGTTCGTTTTCTACTGCCGCTTCATCATCTTCTTTTACCCGTCGGGAAGGTTGCGGCGCAATACCGCTGTTGTCCAGCATCAAGCCCGGATCGGTTACCATACGTTCCTTCATATAGTATTCGCCATTGCTGCTGACCACACCTTCAGGCATTTTCATCCCCTTGCCCTGCTTTCCTTTCAACGCAAAACGCATGTAGTCCACCCAAACCGGCACCGCAATCGTACCGCCGTAGCCGGCACGCCCCATACTCTTAGGTTTGTCGAAGCCGATATATACGGCAGTAACCACATCAGGGTTAAAACCGACAAACCACGCATCCTTATTATCATTGGTCGTACCCGTTTTACCGGCAATATCCGTTCTTCCCAACGCAGCTGCCCCCCTTGCCGTACCGACACGGACCACATCCTGCATAATCTTATACATAATATAGGCATTGCGCGGATCGATTGCCTGAGGCGCATTTTGCCCTGCCACCAAAGGTTGCATTTGGGCGCGCA
Source organism: Neisseria sp. Marseille-Q1983 (assembly GCF_018224585.1). Lineage (NCBI taxonomy): Bacteria > Pseudomonadati > Pseudomonadota > Betaproteobacteria > Neisseriales > Neisseriaceae > Neisseria > Neisseria sp. Marseille-Q1983. The sequence goes on along the minus strand of NZ_JAGTUI010000001.1, from coordinate 66,727 downwards.
ACCTGCCGTCTCTGTCATAAATCTTATCAATCACGTGCGAAGAAACCCTATATCCGCCGTTCGCAAATACGCTATATGCCTCTGCCACTTTCAACGGCGTCGTCTCGCCCGTACCTAAAGCCATAGACAGGCTTGCCGGCAGCTCGGACGGTCTGAAGCCGAAACGCCGGATATACTGTTGCGCGTAACCGACACCGATAGACATCAAAATACGGATGGAAACCATATTCTTGGAAGCTGTCAGAGCCTGCCTTAAAGTGATATATCCCGAATATCTGCCGTCTGAATTTTTAGGTGTCCACACCGAACCGTTCGGCCCTTTCCCCGGCAGGGAAATCGGCGCATCGTTAACCATTGTGGACGCGGTCATCCCCTTAGATAATGCCGCCGAATAGACAAACGGCTTAAAGGTCGAACCCGGCTGCCGCATTGCCTGAACGGCACGGTTGAATGTCTTGCTGTGAAAATCATAACCGCCGACCAGCGCGCGCACCGCCCCGGTTTTTGCATCCAGCGAAACCAAAGCCCCCTGCAGCAACGGCTCTTGAACTACCGCCCAACGCCCGCCGTTGTTTTTGACACGGATGACCGCGCCCCTGCGGATACGGTCCTCCCCCATTTTCTCATTATCGACCGCGCGGGCCGCAAAACCCAAGGCGCGCCTGTCAAGCGTAACCCGCCTGCCGCCGGGCAGCTGTATAACGACATTTTTCTTTTTGGTAACATCCAACACAACGGCGGGAACCATTTTATCGACGGTATAGAGTCCCGACAGATACTGGCTGACAGTCTCCTCGACATCTTCACTCTTACTCAAATCGATATAGTTTTCCGCACCGCGGTAGCTGCTGCCGCGATCGAAATTCCGTAGAGCCTTGCGCAATGCCTCGGTTGCCGCCTTCTGATGATCGGTGCGGACCGTGGTATAAACCTTAAAACCCTGCGTATAGGCATCTTCACCGTATTTCTCATACAGTTCCTGACGCACCATTTCCGCCACATATAAAGCACTCTGATCGATTTTCTGAACAAACCGCTCGTAATGCAGCTCCTCATTCAACGCCTGATCGCGCTGTTGCACGGTAATCATCTTCTCCTCGAGCATATTGTTCAAAATATACTTCTGGCGCAACTTGGCACGTTCCGGATTAACAATCGGATTATAGGCAGACGGGGCCTTAGGCAGTCCCGCAAGCATGGCGGCTTCCGCCAAAGTTAAATCTTGGACATTCTTATTGAAATAGATTTGCGCGGCAGATGCAAAACCATAGGCGCGCTGACCGAGGTAAATCTGATTGAAATACAACTCGAGGATTTTGTCTTTGCTTAAAGACTGCTCGATTTTATAGGCAAGCAACGCCTCATTGAATTTTCGTGTGAACGTTTTTTCACTGCTCAAATAAAAATTTTTCGCCACCTGCTGTGTAATCGTACTCGCACCCGACTGCATGCTGCCGGACACGACATTGCCGACGGCAGCGCGGGCAACGCCCCAAACATCTACCCCCCAATGCCGGTAAAAGCGTTTATCCTCGGCGGCGATAACCGCATTCCGCAACACCTCGGGGAAATCGCCGATTTTTGTAAATTCGCGCCGCTGCTCCCCATACATACCGATGACTTCTCCATCCGCCGAATAAATAGTCAACGGCATTTTAGGCTGGTAATGCTGCAAAGAATCCAAAGACGGCAGTTTCGGATACGTTACCAAAATAGCAATGGCAACCAGACCCACTCCAAATACACAAAACCCAAAAACCAAACCAAAACAAGTCGTTATAATCTTTTTAATCATAGCTGAAATGATAATTTACCATTATTGGTATTAAATAAAGTAAAATAGCAGCCGATTTCTACAAAGCACGGTTTCAATGTGCAAAGAACAAGAAATCCATTACGGATACCGAAACGGTTACTCACTGTACAAATAAAGCAGGAACTTTCATCATGCGCTTGTTTAAAAGCTTGAAAAACCCTAAAAAAACAGATGCCAAGCTCCCTAAAAAATCTTCGGGACTCAATAACCGCGCGGCAATCGGCATCGATATAGACCAGCATTCCATTAAAATGGTCCAATTGTCAGGACGTAGTTTAAACCAAATTCAATTGGAAAAATACGTCATTGCCAAATTACCAAAGAATATCGTTCAAGGCAATAAAGTCCAAAATTACGATCAACTTGTTACATATTTACAACAAGCCTATGCCAAACTGGGTACCTCGTGCAAAAACATCATCGCGTCCGTCCCGCAAAATCTGGCAACCATCGAACAATTGACCTACACGGCCAAAGATGCAGAATTGGACCTGCAGGGGTTCGTGGAGTCCTCCATCTCCGAAGTCAGCTCGATATCGCTCGAAGAAGCCAATTACGACTATCAGGTCTTGTCCCAATCGGCCGCCGGAGAAGCTATTTTGGCCGTCGCATCGAGAAAGGATGAAATCGAACCCCTGATTGACGCATTCAACGCCGCCGGTATGAAATTATCCGCGCTTGATGTGGACATTTTCGGACAATACAACGCCTACGCACTGTGGATAAACCATTTCTCCCCTGAGCTTACAGCCGAAAAAGTCGCCATTTTCGGCGTATATGCCGCACAAACCTACGCCTTGGTCATCCAAGACGGAAAAATCCTATACAAACAGGAAACCTCCGTCAGCGAAGAACAGCTCAACCAACTCATCCAGCGCACCTATCAGGTAACAGAAGAAAAAGCGGAAGAAATCATCAACTCCCCGCAAAAACCTTCCGATTACCAAGAAAGCGTGGCAAACCATTTCAACCAGCAGATTACCCAAGAAATACAAAGGGTCTTGCAGTTTTATTACACCACGCAGACCGCAGACGATATGACCGACATCAAACATATCCTGCTGACCGGGGAAGCGGTGCGCCAGGAAGGCATCGCCCAAACCGTCGCCTCGCAAACCAATGCGGATGTACAATGCGTCCATCCCGCGCGTTATTTTGCGGACGACCTTAAAACAGACAAACAACAATTCGAACTTGATGCGCCGACACTGACCAGGGCGTTCGGTTTGGCGGTACGGGGATTATAATTATGAACAATTTAATCAAAATCAACCTCCTCCCCTACAGGGAAGAGATGAACAAGCGCAAACAGCAGCAATTTAAAACGCTGATGTACGGTGCCGTGCTGACAGGCGTTGCCGCCGTTGCGGCAACCTACCTGTTTATCGACAATATAATCAATACCCAGTCGGAAAGAAACACGCTGCTGGAAACCTCCATCGCACACTTGGATACCGAGCTGTCGGAAATACAAAAGCTCAAACAGGAAAAAGATGCCTTCCTGATTAAGAAAAACAAAATCGAGGAGCTCCAGCTCAAACGCCTCCAAGCCGCAAAAATCCTCGACAGCCTGAATGAGGCCATTCCCGAAAGCACCTACCTAACCTCGCTGGATGCCGTTACCGCCGACTCTTATCGGCTCAGCGGCAGGACATCCAGCGACAACCGCGTTGCCGCCATGATGAGGGCGATGCCCAATACCGGCATATTCAAACAACCCGAATTGTTAAGCATCAAGAAAAACAATTCGTATCAAGAATTTACCCTTCAGGCAACATTACAATCTATCGTAAAGGCGGCCGAATCCAAAGAGAATCCGGCTTCGGGAAACGCACAGGAGGCAAACTGAATGGCTTCTAAATCATCTAAAACCAACTTGGATCTCAACAACCTTCACCTGCTCAACCTTCCTGCCAGGCTTTTTATTGCCCTGCTGGTCGTTGCCGCCATGCTGGGGCTCGGTTATGCCGGATTGTTCAAAAGCCAGATGGAATCCCTTGAGGAATATGAAGCAAAAGAAACCGAACTGAAAAACACCTACAAACAGAAAAGTATCGACGCGGCCAGCCTGAACAACCTGAGGGACGAACTTGCCTCAATCCGCTCTGCCTTCGATATCATGTTGAAACAGCTGCCGACAGATGCAGAAATTCCCAATTTGGTTCAAGAACTTCATCAGGCAGGTTCGAGCAACGGTCTGCGCTTGGACAGCGTTATGCCCCAACCTCCCGTAGATGACGGCCCCATCAAAAGATTACCCTATTCCATTTCCATTACCGGAAATTACGAACAGATCAGCCAATTTACCCGCGATGTCGGCAGTCTCTCCCGAATCATTACCCTCGAGTCGCTGAAAATCGCCCAATCTCCGGAAAACGGCGGCAATCCTGACGGCAAGAGCAGCATCCTGAACCTCAGTGCCATTGCCACCACCTACAAAGCAAAATCCGTAGAAGAGCTTGCCGCAGAAGCCGCACAGCAGCAGGTCGCAGAAGCGGCACAAAATGCCGAGCAAAAATAACTTACGTTAGGGAAACCATGAAACACTATGCCTTACTCATCAGCTTTCTGGCTCTCTCCGCGTGTTCCCAAGGTTCTGAAGACCTAAACGAATGGATGGCACAGACGCGACGCGAAGCCAAAGCAGAAATCATACCTTTCCAAGCACCTACCCTGCCGGTTGCGCCGGTATACAGCCCGCCGCAGCTTACAGGGTCAAACGCATTCGACTTCCGCCGCATGGAAACCGCCAAAAAAGGGGAAAATGCCCCCGACACCAGCCGTGCCAAAGAAACACTGGAAAAATTCAGTTTGGAAAATATGCGTTATGTCGGCATTTTGAAGTCCGGACAGAAAGTCTCCGGCTTCATCGAGGCTGAAGGTTATGTCTACACTGTAGGTGTCGGCAACTATTTGGGACAAAACTACGGTAGAATCGAAAGCATTACCGACGACAGCATCATCCTGAACGAGCTGATAGAAGACAGCACTGGCAACTGGGTTTCCCGTAAAGCAGAACTGCTGTTGAGTTCTTCCGACAAAAACACCGAACAAGCGGCAGCACCTGCCGCAGAACAAAATTAAGAAGGGGATTAATCCATATGAATACCAAACTGACAAAAATCATTTCCGGCCTGTTTGTCGCAACCGCCGCCTTTCAGACGGCATCGGCAGGAAACATTACAGACATCAAAGTTTCCTCCCTGCCCAACAAACAGAAAATCGTCAAAGTCAGCTTTGACAAAGAGGTTGTCAACCCGACCGGCTTCATCACTTCGTCGCCCGCGCGCATCGCCTTGGACTTTGAACAAACCGGCATTTCCATGAATCAACAGGTACTCGAGTATGCCGACCCTCTGTTGAGCAAAATCAGTGCCGCACAGAACAGCAGCCGTGCGCGTCTGGTTCTGAATCTGAACAAACCGGGTCAATACAATACCGAAGTACGCGGAAATGAAGTTTGGATTCTCATCAACGAATCGGACGATACCGTGTCCGCCCCCGCCCGCCCCGCCGTAAAAGCCGCGCCTGCCGCACAGGCTGCCGCACCGGCAAAACAACAAGCCGCCGTACCGTTTACCGAGTCCGTAGTATCCGTATCCGCTCCGTTCAGCCCCGCAACACAACAAACGGCGGCTGTACAGGCAAAACAAACCAATATCGATTTCCGCAAAGACGGTAAAAATGCCGGCATTATCGAATTGGCGGCATTGGGCTTTGCCGGGCAGCCCGACATCAGCCAACAGCGCGACCACATCATCGTTACGCTGAAAAACCATACCCTGCCGACCGCGCTCCAACGCAGTTTGGATGTGGCAGACTTCAAAACACCGGTTCAAAAGGTTACGCTGAAACGCTTCAATAACGACACCCAGCTGATTATCACAACAGCCGGCAACTGGGAACTCGTCAACAAATCCTCCGCGCCCGGATACTTTACCTTCCAAGTCCTGCCGAAAAAACAAAACCTCGAGTCAGGCGGCGTGAACAATGCGCCCAAAACTTTCAAAGGCCGGAAAATCTCCCTTGACTTCCAAGATGTCGAAGTCCGCACCATCCTGCAGATTTTGGCAAAAGAATCCGGGATGAACATTGTTGCCAGCGACTCCGTCAACGGCAAAATGACCCTCTCCCTCAAAGATGTGCCTTGGGATCAGGCTTTGGATTTGGTTATGCAGGCGCGCAACCTCGATATGCGCCAACAAGGGAACATCGTCAACATCGCGCCCCGCGACGAGCTGCTTGCCAAAGACAAAGCCTTCCTGCAGGCGGAAAAAGACATTGCCGATTTGGGTGCGCTGTATTCCCAAAACTTCCAGTTGAAATACAAAAACGTAGAAGAATTCCGCAAAATCCTGCGTTTGGACGAAATCGACAGCACCAACTCACGCAACACACTTTTGAGCAACCGTGGCAGTGCATTGATCGACCCCTCCACCAACACTCTGATTGTTACCGATACCCGCAGCGTCATCGAAAAATTCCGCAAACTGATTGACGAATTGGACGTGCCCGCGCAACAAGTGATGATTGAGGCGCGTATCGTCGAAGCGGCAGACGGCTTCTCGCGCGATTTGGGCGTTAAGTTCGGCGCGACAGGCTTGAAAAAGCTGAAAGATGGAGACAACCACGCATTCGGCTGGGGTGTGAACTCGGGTTTTGAAGGCGAAAAAGGCAGATGGTCAGCCCAAACTAGCATCAACCTGCCGATTGCCGCTGCCGCAAACAGCATTTCGCTGGTGCGTGCGATTTCCTCCGGCGCGTTGAATTTGGAATTGTCCGCATCCGAGTCGCTCGAAAAAACCAAAACGCTTGCCAATCCGCGCGTACTGACCCAAAACCGCAAAGAGGCCAAAATCGAATCCGGTACGGAAATCCCCTTCCAAGACACTTCAAATTCGGGCAGCAGCAGCACGACGACTACAACCTTCAAAAAAGCCGTCTTGGGATTGACCGTTACGCCGAACATCACACCCGACGGGCAAATCATTATGACCGTCAAAATCAATAAAGACACGCCTGTCGACTGTACCGTGAAAGATGAAACGACCAAGTGTATCCAAACCAAAAACCTGAATACGCAGGCTATGGTTGAAAACGGCGGCACATTGATTGTAGGCGGCATTTATGAAGAAGAAAACGGTAATACGCTGACCAAAATCCCCTTGTTGGGCGATATTCCCGTCATCGGCAACCTGTTCAAAACGCGCCAAAACAGCCAAAACCGTCGCGAACTGCTGATTTTCATTACTCCGAGAATCATGGACACGGTCGGCAGCAACCTGCGTTATTAATCCGTAAAAAAGGGCATATGTTTTACAGCATATGCCCTTTTTTTATCTAAAATCCAACATCCGTCAAAATACCGCCTGAAACTGAATTCCCATCCCGATACACCTTAAGCCCCTACCAGTCCTGCCAATATCGTTTAAAATTACGCCATGAAAAATTTTACCGACAAACTTATCCTCATCGGGCTGATGGGTGCTGGCAAAACCACTCTGGGCAGACAGGTTGCCCGCTCCCTAAATTACCGCTTTTACGACTGCGACCATGAAGTTTCGGCAGCCGCCGGCGTTTCCATCCCCACCATATTTGAAATGGAAGGCGAACAGGGATTCCGTTCGCGCGAAACCGCCATGCTCAAAAAGCTGGTTATCCTGCCCCATATCGTCCTGTCCACCGGCGGCGGCGCGGTGTTAAAAGAAGAAAACCGCGCCCTTATCCGCAAAAGCGGCACGGTCGTCTATCTGCACGCCCCACCCGAAACCCTGCTCGAACGCACGCGCTGCGACAGTAGCCGCCCCCTTTTACAAGTTGCCGATCCCTTGGGCAGATTGCGCGAACTCTACACCGCACGCGACCCGCTTTACAGGCAAACCGCCGACTTCACCGTCGAATCGGGAAACTGCCGGCAAACCATACAAACCCTGCTCAACCTTTTATCCGAATAAAAAACCGACGAATGAAAACACTGAACGTACACGCACCTTCGCACAGCTACCCCATCTTTATCGGCAACGGGCTGCTGCCTCAGGCAGGAAGCCTGCTCAAACCGCATTTGGGCAAACGCGCTGCCATCATCACCAACGAAACCGTCGCCCCGCTCTACCTCGGCACGCTTCAGACGGCATTGGATACGGCAGGCGTATCCCATTTCAGCATTATCCTGCCCGACGGGGAAATATATAAAAATTGGCAGACGCTCAACCTTATTTTTGACGGACTGATTCAAAACCGCGCCGAACGCAAAACCACGCTGATTGCGCTGGGCGGCGGCGTTATCGGCGACATGGTCGGCTTTGCCGCCGCCACCTACCAGCGCGGTGCCCCATTCATTCAAATACCGACTACGCTGTTAAGCCAGGTTGACTCATCGGTTGGCGGCAAAACCGCCATTAACCACCCGCTCGGCAAAAATATGATCGGCGCGTTTTACCAGCCGCAGGCGGTACTTGCCGACTTGGATACGCTGCACACCCTGCCCGTCCGCGAATTGTCCGCCGGTATGGCGGAAGTCATCAAATACGGCGCGCTCGGCGACATCGGTTTTTTTGAATGGCTGGAACAAAACATATCCGGACTGATGACGCTCGATAAAGAAAAACTCGCCGAAGCCGTGTACCGCTGCTGCCAAATGAAGGCAGACATCGTCGCACAGGACGAAACCGAACAAGGCATACGCGCATGGCTCAACCTCGGACACACCTTCGGACACGCCATTGAAACCGAGATGGGTTACGGCACTTGGCTACATGGAGAAGCCGTCGCCGCCGGCTGCGTGTTGGCGGCGCGTTTGTCCGAACAACTGGGCAACATCTCCGCCGCAGATACCGCACGGCTCGCCGCCCTGTTTGAAGCCGCCAGACTGCCGTCCGCACCGCCCGTGTTCCCATTCGAAAAATGGCTCGAACATATGAGCCACGATAAAAAAGTCAGCGGCGGCATCATGCGCTTTATCGGATTAAAGAGGCTGGGAGAAGCCGTCATTACCGAAATCACTGATACGGACATCCTCCGGCGCACCCTGCAACCGTATCTCTGATTAGCCATACCGATGCCGTCTGAAGGGCGTTCAGACGGCATCGGCTTTACCGGTGTGTTGCCGCGCGGGTTTGACGCACGATGATAACTTTCCATCATCATTCTCCGTAAAAGCGGGCATCCGGTTATCCCATATTGCAGGGATTTATCCGGAATAACGACAACCCTGTCGCCGTCATTCCCGCAAAAGCGGGAATCCAGTCCGTTCAGTTTTGGTCATTTCCGATAAATTCCTGTTGCTTTTCATTTCTAGATTCCCACTTTCGTGGGAATGACTGCGGAGGGTTTTTTGTTGTTTCGGAGAAGTTTCTGCAACCCTAAAATCTTGTTATTTCCACAAAAAACAGAAAACCGAAACAGCAACTTAAAACCCCGTCATTCCCGCAAAAGCGGGAATCCAGTCCGTTCGGTTTCGGTCATTTCTGATAAATTCCTGTTGCTTTTCATTTCTAGATTCCCACTTTCGTGGGAATGACGGCGGAAGGGTTTTGGTTTTTCCCGATAAATTCTTGAGGCATTGAAATTCTAGATTCCCGCCTGCGCGGGAATAACGGATTTTAGGTTTCTGTTCTTAGTTTTCTGTTTTTGCGGGAATAATGGGGAAAATGACGGCTCAAAAGTTACGGAACGAAAAACAACCGAAACCGGACAAGTCGGATTCCCGCCTGAGCGGAAATGGCGGAATTTTAAGTTTCCGTCTTTGTTTTCCGTTTTCGCGTGAACAATGGAGGAACAAGCCGTATTTCAGACGGCATTTTCAGTTCGGGGTATAATCCGAATACTTGCGACCATCTGAATCATTTGGACAAACTATGTGTCAACTGCTGGGCATGAACTGCAATACGCCGACCGATATTATGTTTTCCTTTGAAGGCTTCCGCCGCAGGGGCGGCATTACCGACCATCACGCCGACGGTTTCGGCATCGGCTTTTTCGAAGGCAAAGGCGTGCGCCTGTTCCACGACGACAAACCCAGTGCCAATTCCCCCGTCGCCGACCTCGTGCGCGCCTACCAGATTAAATCGGAAAACGTCGTCGCCCATATCCGCAAAGCATCGCAAGGACAAACCTCGCTGGCAAACACCCATCCCTTTATGCGCGAAATGTGGGGCGGCTACTGGCTGTTTGCCCACAACGGGCATTTGGTCGACTTCTTTCCTGAACAGGGAGAATTTTTCCACCCCGTCGGCACAACCGATTCCGAACGCGCGTTCTGCCACATCCTCAACCGCCTCCGCACCCGCTTCGACACACGTCCTGACGACGAAACCCTGTTCGACGCCATTGCCGGGCTGACGCACGAAATCCGCAAGTTCGGGCTGTTTAACTTTATGCTTTCAGACGGCATTTCCCTGTTTGCCCACGCCAGCACGCTGCTGCACTACATCGTCCGCCAAGCCCCGTTCGGCAAGGCACGCCTGCTCGACGACGATGTAATGGTCGATTTTGCCGAAGTAACCACGCCGGACGACCGCGTTGCCGTTATCGCCACCCTGCCGCTGACCCGCGACGAATCATGGTCCCAACTTACCGTGAACGAACTGGTCATGTTCCGCGAAGGCAAAATTATTTTAAACGACCGACCCCGTAACCCCGTCTATATGAGTGCCGAAGAAGGCCTGGAAATCGCACGCGCAGCCGGCGTATCGGTTTGACGTTCAGACGGCATCAGTGAGGAAATACCATGAAATGCCCGTTTTGCAGCCACCCAGACACCCGAGTTGCCGATTCCCGCCTGATGGAAGAGCGCAATACCGTCCGCCGCCGCCGCCACTGCCCCAGCTGCGGCAAACGCTTCGGCACACTCGAAACCGTCGAACTCAAAATGCCCGCCGTCATCGGTCCGGACAAAAAACGTTCGCCCTTCAATGCACAACGTCTCCGCAACGACCTGACCGCCGCCGCCCGAAAATCCGCCCTGACACCCGAACAGATTGACGAAACCGTCCGCCTGACGGAACACAGGCTCTACACTTCGGGTCTTCGCGACATCCCCTCTGCCGAACTTGCCGACATGGTGCTAAAAGAGCTGCTTGAGCACAACACGGAAGCCGCCGTCCGCTTCGCCGCCCTGCACAAACGCTTCGACAGCACGGAACATTTCGCCTCGTGGCTGGCGCAAGCCGTCAAAACAGGCGGCAAAACCTGATTCTCCCCAACCCATACTGATACGGTATCCCCATGTTTTCGGACACAGATACATCCATGATGCAAAAAGCCCTCGACCTTGCCGCTTTGGGGCGTTTTTCCACTTCGCCCAATCCGCGCGTCGGCTGCGTTATCGCACACGGCAGCCAAATTGTCGGGCAGGGCTTCCACGTCAAAGCGGGCGAACCCCATGCCGAAGTCCACGCCCTGCGTCAGGCGGGCGAAATGGCACAAGGCGCGACCGCCTTTGTTACCCTCGAACCGTGCAGCCATTACGGGCGTACCCCGCCCTGTGCCGAAGCTCTGCTCCGTTCCGGCGTAACACGCGTCGTTGCCGCCATGCGCGACCCCAACCCGCTGGTTGCAGGCAAAGGGCTTGCCCTGCTCGAAGCAGCGGGCATCAAGACGGAATGCGGGCTGCTTGAAAACAAAGCACGCGAACTCAACCGGGGATTTTTATCGCGCATCGAACGCCGCCGCCCCTTCGTCCGCCTCAAATGCGCCGTTTCGCTGGACGGCAAAACCGCGCTTTCAGACGGCAGCAGCTTTTGGATTACCGGCAAAGAAGCGCGTGCCGACGTACAGGTTTTGCGCGCCGAAAGCTGCGCGGTGCTGACCGGCATCGGCACTGTGTTGGCGGACAATCCCCAACTCAACGTCCGCGACTTCCCAACCCTGCGCCAACCCGCGCGCATCGTGTTAGACAGCCGCCTGCGCCTGCACCCGTACAGCCATTTGGTTACCGACGGACAATCTCCGACCTACATCGCCACCTTGGAACGCGATGAAGACAAACTCCGCCCCTATCGGGAACACGCACACATCCGCATCCTGATGCCGTCTGAAACGGCAGACGGCAAAATCGACCTGCACCACCTGATGCGCCTCCTTGCCGACGAAGGTTTCGGCGAAATCATGGTCGAAGCAGGCTCCGAACTCACATCCGCATTTTTGGCAGAAGACCTGGCAGACGAAATCGTGCTGTACCGTTCGCCCAAAATCCTCGGCATCGGCAAAGACCTGTTTTCCCTGCCCGAGAACCACGCCGCCCTTTCCGCACCGCCCTTGTGGACACCCGTTTCCACCGAAATCCTCGGACACGACATCAAAACCGTGTTCCGAAAAAACGATAACGTTTTTTGACGGATTCATGACAATTTCACTATATAATACCAAGATGAAATAACATTCTTCAGACGGCACTGCCGTCTGAAACGCCGTGAGGACAATATGAAAGACCAGCTTATCCGAAAATTTGCAGACCAGACCGCCGTCATCGGCATCGTCGGTTTGGGCTATGTCGGACTGCCGCTGATGCTGCGCTACACCGATGCCGGCTTCCGCGTCCTCGGCTTCGACATCGACACCTTCAAAACCGGCAGCCTCAATTCGGGCAAAAGCTATATCGAACACATCCCTTCCGAAAAAATCGCAGCGGCACGCCGAAAAGGTTTTGAAGCCACTGACGACTTTTCCCGGATTGCCGAAGCAGATGCCGTCATCCTGTGCGTTCCGACCCCACTGAACAAATACCGCGAACCCGACATCAGCTTCGTTACCGGCACCACCGACGCAGTCAAACCCTACCTGCGCGCCGGTCAGGTTCTGTCGCTCGAATCGACCACCTACCCCGGCACGACCGAAGAAGAACTGCTGCCGCGCGTCGAGGCAAGCGGTTTGAAAGCCGGTAGAGACATCTTCCTCGTCTATTCGCCCGAACGCGAAGACCCGGGCAACCCCAATTTTGAAACGCGCACCATCCCCAAAGTCGTCGGCGGACACACGCCCGCCTGCCTCGAAGTCGGCATCGCGCTGTACAGCCCCGCCATCGACCGCGTCGTCCCCGTCAGCTCGACCAAGGCCGCCGAACTGACCAAGCTGCTGGAAAACATCCACCGCGCCGTCAACATCGGTCTGGTTAACGAAATGAAAATCGTCGCCGACAAAATGGGCATAGACATCCACGAGGTCATCGATGCCGCCGCCACCAAGCCCTTCGGCTTCGTCCCGTATTACCCCGGTCCCGGCCTGGGCGGGCACTGCATCCCCATCGACCCCTTCTACCTCACATGGAAAGCACGCGAATACGGCGTAAACACGCGCTTCATCGAACTGGCGGGCGAAGTCAATTCCCATATGCCCGACTACGTTATCGGCAAAACCGCCCTCGCTCTCAACGGCATCAACCGCTCCGTCAAAGGCAGCAAAATTCTGATTCTGGGCATTTCCTACAAAAAAAACGTGGACGACATGCGCGAAAGCCCCTCGGTGGAAGTGATGGACAGGCTGCACAAACTGGGGGCGGACATCGCCTATTCCGACCCCCATGTCGCCGTTTTCCCCCATATTCCCGGACACCACTGCTTCAACCTTTCCAGTACCCCGATTACGGCAGAAACGCTGGCAGGCTTCGACTGCGTGGTACTGACCACCGACCATGACAAATTCGACTACCCGCTTATCGCCGAACACGCCAAACTCATCGTCGATACGCGCGGACGCTTCCGCGACGGCAGCCCGAAAGTCGTCAAAGCCTGATAGAGAAAGGTTTCAGACGGCATTGGAGAGTATCCCGATGCCGTCTGAACATTTGAAATGGACACAAAAAAAATCCTCGGCTACGCGGCAGGTTCGCTCGGCAGTGCGGTTTTGGGCATAATGACCCTGCCGCTTCTGTCGTGGTACTTTCCTGCCGCCGACATCGGACGCATCATACTGATGCAGACGGCGGCAGGCTTGGGCATATTGGTTTTGGGCATGGGTTTGGATCAGGCATACATCCGCGAATACTATGCCTCCGCCGACAAAGACACTTTGTTCAAAACCCTGTTCCTGCCGCCGCTGCTGTCGGCCGCACTTGCCGCCGCCTTTCTGCTTTCCCGTCCCAAAATGCCGTCTGAAATCCTGTTTTCGCTCGACAGCTCCGCCGTCGGCATCGGGTTGATGCTGTTTGCACTCACCATTTTGCCCATCCGTTTTTTATCACTGATTTTGCGTATGGAGGAACGTGCGTTTGCCTTTTCTTCCGCACAACTCATACCGAAGCTCGCCATCCTGCTGCTGTTGCCTCCGGCTGTCGCACTGCTGCATTTTCCGGCGCACACGGCAACCCTGACCGCCGTTTACACGCTGGCGAACCTCGCCGCCCTCGCCCTGTTGCTGTTTCAAAACCGATGCCGTCTGAAAGCCGCATGGCGCGCACCGTTTTCATCCGTCGTCCTGCATCGCGGCCTGCGCTACGGCATACCGCTCGCACTGGGCAACCTCGCCTACTGGGGACTGACTTCTGCCGACCGCTTCTTTCTGAAAGGATACGCCGGATTGGAACAGCTCGGCATATACTCGATGGGGATTACCTTCGGTGCGGCGGCACTGGTGTTCCAAAATATTTTTTCAACGGTCTGGACGCCGCATATCTTCCGCATGGTCGAAGAAAATGCCCCGATGCCGCACATTTCGGCAACCGCAGAATCCGCCGCCGCGCTGCTTGCCGCAGCCGTCTGCCTGACCGGTATTTTTTCACCTTTGGTTTCCGTCCTGCTGCCTGAAACCTATGCGTCCGTCAGGTTTATCGTCGTATCGTGCATGTTGCCGCCGCTGTTTTACACGCTGACCGAAATCAGCGGTATCGGTTTGAATGTCGTCCGCAAAACACGGCTGATTACGCTTGCCAACCTGACCGCGCTGTCGGCAAACCTGCTACTGTTGAGGCTGCTCGTGCCGTCTGAAGGCGCGCGCGGTGCGGCGGTTGCCTGCGCCGCCTCATTCTGGCTGTTTTTTTTTTTTAAGACAGAAAGCTCTTCCCGCCTGTGGCAGCCGCTCAAACGCCTGCCGCTTTATATGCACACATTGTTCTGCCTGACTTCTGCGACACTCCACGCCTGTTTCGGCACACGGGAAAACCATCCCCTGTTCGCCGCCGTATGGGCCGTATATTTGGCAGGCTGCATCCTGCGGCACAAAACAGAATTAAACCGCCTGTTTTGCCGTCTGAAAAACATGGGTTCTACATCATGAAAATCGTTTTGACCACTTCTATGGCGGGTCTGGGCGGCACGGAAAACGCCACCTTCCGCCTCGGCCGGCTGCTCAGGCAGCACGGACACGACATCATCCTTGCCTCTTCGGACGGACCGTTGCTCAAAGAGGCGCAAGCCTTGGGCATACGTTGGCAACCCGTCGATTTCTATCGCGGCGGCCTTTTCGGCTACCTCAAAGGCATGATTGCCTACGCCCGAATGCTGCGGCGCGAACAACCCGACATCATCCACTGCCAAATGGCGCGCATCGTGCCCGCCTGCGCCGTTGCCGCCAAAATCGTTTCGCCGAAAACCAAAGTGTTCTACCACGCACGCGGGCTCAACCCCGAAACCTATCCGAAAATCGCCCGGCTGTTCGACCGTTTGGGCGTGTACATCATCGGCAACTGCAAACACGAGCGCGACAAACTCATCCGCTACGGTTTTCCCGCCCACCGCATCACTTATACCTACAACGCGCTGCACCGTCCCGATTCCGTTCCCGAAAAAACCGCCAAAGGCTGCGTTATGCTCGGCACGCTGTCGCGTCTGGACACTGTCCGCGCCGTGCATCTGATGCTGGACATTTTCAAAAAAATGGTTGACCGCGATATGCCCGTACGCCTGAACGTGGCGGGCATAGGCGAAGAAATGGACAATTTGAAAGCACAGGCGGAACGTCTGGGCATAGACGGCAAAGTTACCTTCCTCGGTGGCGTGCGCGATTTGACCGCCTACTTCAAAGACGTGGATATTTTGGTGAACACGCCCCACTGCATCGGCGACCACGGCGCAGGTGTGGGCAACAACATCTTGGAAGCAGGACTTTACGACACGCCCGTCGTTACCTACGATATGGCGGGCATTTCCGAAATGGTCGTCAACGGGGAAACGGGTTACTGCATCCCCTTCGGCGACGAAGAAGCCTTTATCGCCGCCGTAGACACGCTCGTCAGACAGCCGCTGTTGCGCGAAGCAATGGGCAAAAGGCTGCACGCACACGTCGCCGCACTCTGTTCCGACGACGAAATCTACCGTACCACCATGGCCGCCTATACCATGTAATGCCGTCTGAAAGCCGCCGATGAACATTACCATAGTCGCCCCCTACTGCTCGCTGCCGTCCGAACCGTATTTCAACCGCTTTTGGTATCTGGCAGAACGATTGTCGCAATCGCACGACGTGTTGCTGATTACCAGCCGTTTCCGCCACTACGACAAATCCTTCAGACGGCATGAAGATGCTGCCGCCATTTCAAACGGCAGGCTGCGCGTCAAGCTGCTGGACGAACTCGGCTACCGAAAAAACGTCTCCCTCGCCCGCGTCGCCAGCCATCGCGTATTCGTCCACAATTTGGCACGCTGGCTGCACAGCCCGCAGGCGGCGGAACAGGACATCGTCTATTCCGCCTATCCACTGATGGCGACCAACCTGCTTTTAGGCAGGCATAAAGCGCGTTTGGGCTACAAACTGATTATCGACGTACAGGACGTATGGCCGGAGTCCTTCTCCTCGGTCGTACCGTTTTTGAAAAAAATCCCCCACAACCTGCTGCCCTTTGCCGACCGTGCCGATTGCGCCTACCGCTGCGCCGACGCATTGGTCGCTGTATCGCAAACCTACCTCGGCCGCGCCCGCGAGGCACGTCCCGACGTCCCCGCCGAAACCGTCTATATCGGCGCGGATTTCGCCGCCATAGCATCCGCACCCGCACACCGTTTCGACACGGTCAAAACCCGTTTCTTCTATTTCGGCACGCTCAGCCACAGCTACGATGTCGATACTGCCTGCAGGGGGATACAGAAACTTCTGGACAGCGGGAAAAACGTCGAACTGCACATCATGGGCGGCGGCCCCGACCTAGAAAAGCTGAAACAGCATGAAAACCACGCCATCAAGTTTTACGGCTACCTCCCCTACGCCGAAATGATGTCCATCGCCAAAGGCTGCGACATCGCCGTCAACGCCATCCATAGCCACGCCATGCAGTCGGTTACCAACAAACTTTCCGACTATATGGCATTGCAAAAACCCGTGCTGAACAGCCAGACCAATGCCGAAGTCCTCGGTCTCTTGAACCTGCTGCCGCACGAAAATTACCGTTCCGGCGACGTGGACAGCTTCGTTCAAGCCGCCAAAGATATTTTGAAACGCAAAAACGACCCCGTTCAGTCCGATGAAATCGTCCGCCGTTTCAGGCGCGACATTTCCTATCGGAAAATCGTCAACCTGATTGAAAGATTGGCAAATGAGTAAAGCCGTCAAACGCCTGTTCGACATCATCGCATCCGCATCGGGGCTGATTGTCCTCTCACCCGTTTTCCTGATTTTGGCGTACCTCATCCGCAAGAATCTGGGTTCGCCCGTCTTCTTCATTCAGGAACGCCCCGGAAAGGACGGAAAACCTTTTAAAATGGTCAAATTCCGTTCCATGCGCGACGCGCTTGATTCAGACGGCATTCCGCTGCCCGACGGAGAACGCCTGACACCGTTCGGCAAAAAACTGCGTGCCGCCAGCCTGGACGAACTGCCCGAACTGTGGAACGTCCTCAAAGGCGACATGAGCCTGGTCGGCCCCCGCCCGCTGCTGATGCAATATCTGCCACTGTACGACAACTTCCAAAACCGCCGCCACGAAATGAAACCCGGCATTACCGGCTGGGCGCAGGTCAACGGGCGCAACGCCGCCTCATGGGACGAACGCTTCGCATGCGACATCTGGTATATCGACCACTTCAGCCTGTGCCTCGACATCAAAATCCTACTGCTGACGGTTAAAAAAGTATTAATCAAGGAAGGGATTTCAGCACAGGGCGAAGCCACCATGCCTCCTTTCACGGGGAATCGCAAACTTGCCGTTATCGGCGCGGGCGGACACGGCAAAGTCGTTGCCGAGCTTGCCGCCGCACTCGGCACATACGGCGAAATCGTTTTTCTGGACGACCGCGCCCAAGGCAGCGTCAACGGCTTCCCCGTCATCGGCACGACGCTGCTGCTTGAAAACAGTTTATCGCCCGAACAATTCGACGTCGCCGTCGCCGTCGGCAACAACCGCATCCGCCGCCAAATTGCCGAAAAAGCCGCCGCACTCGGCTTCGCCCTGCCCGTTCTGGTTCATCCCGACGCGACCGTCTCGCCTTCTGCAACAGTCGGACAAGGCAGCGTCGTTATGGCGAAAGCCGTCGTACAAGCTGACAGCATATTGAAAGACGGCGTGATTGTGAACACTGCCGCCACCGTCGATCACGACTGCCTGCTTGATGCTTTCGTCCACATCAGCCCGGGCGCGCACCTGTCGGGCAACACGCATATCGGCGAAGAAAGCTGGATAGGCACGGGCGCGTGCAGCCGCCAGCAGATCCGTATCGGCAGCCGCGCAACCATTGGAGCGGGCACAGTCGTCGTGCGCGACGTTTCAGACGGCATGACCGTCGCGGGCAACCCGGCAAAGCCGCTGCCGCGCAAAAACCCCAAGACCGGGACGGCATAAGCGATTAAAATAAACCTCCATACAAACCGATTTTGACAACACCTGCAGCGTGCGACCGATTCATCGGAACACGCAAAACCCCTCCATCAGACGGCATATTGTCAGAAATGCCGTCTGAACCCGACGGACCAAACACCATGCTGAACACCTCCCTCTCCCCGTGGCCCTGCTTTACCCAAGAAGAAGCCGATGCCGTTTCCAAAATCCTGCTGTCCAACAAAGTCAATTACTGGACGGGCAGCGAATGCCGCGAATTTGAAAAAGAATTTGCTGCTTTCGCCGGCACGCGGTACGCCGTCGCCCTTTCCAACGGCACGCTGGCACTCGATGTCGCGCTCAAAGCAATGGGCATAGGCGCGGGCGACGATGTGATTGTTACTTCGCGCACCTTCCTCGCCTCCGCGTCCTGCATCGTGAACGCAGGCGCAAACCCCGTGTTTGCCGACGTGGATTTGAACAGCCAAAACATCAGCGCGGAAACCGTCAAGGCTGTGCTGACCCCGAATACCAAAGCGATTATCGTGGTTCACCTTGCCGGTATGCCTGCCGAAATGGACGGCATCATGGACTTGGCAAAAGAACATGATTTGTGGGTGATTGAAGACTGCGCCCAAGCTCACGGCGCAAAATACAAAGGCAAATCCGTCGGCTCTATCGGACACGTCGGCGCATGGTCGTTCTGCCAAGACAAAATTATGACCACCGGCGGCGAGGGTGGTATGGTTACGACCAACGACAAAACCCTGTGGGAAAAAATGTGGGCGTACAAAGACCACGGCAAAAGCTACGATGCCGTGTACCACCGCCAACACGCCCCCGGTTTCCGCTGGCTGCACGAAAGTTTCGGCACCAACTGGCGTATGATGGAAATGCAGGCTGTCATCGGCCGCATCCAGCTCAAACGCATGCCCGAATGGACTGCCCGCCGTCAAGCGCATGCCGCCAAACTGGCTGAAAGCTTGGGCAAATTTGCCAGCATCCGCTTGGTTGAAGTCGCAGACTACATCGAACACGCGCAATACAAGTTCTACGCCTTCGTCAAACCCGAACACCTCAAAGACGGCTGGACGCGCGACCGCATCGTGAACGAACTGAACGCGCGCAAAGTCCCCTGCTATCAAGGCAGCTGCTCCGAAGTCTATTTGGAAAAAGCCTTCGACAACACGCCTTGGCGACCGAAAGAGCGTTTGAAAAATGCTGTCGAACTGGGCGACACCAGCCTGATGTTCTTGGTGCACCCGACGCTGACCGACGGCGAAATCGCGTTCTGCAAAGAACACATCGAAGCCGTATTGACCGAAGCCACACGATAACCCTTCAGACGGCATATGCCGTCTGAAAAACACACGCCGCCGACAACATGACTCTGGAAACCCTGCTTGCCCTACCGCGCAACATCAAGAAAATCTGTTTCCTCATACACGATTTTCTGATGATTTTCATTGCCTTTTGGTTTACCCAAAGCCTGAAGGCAGACTATTCCGAAGAATGGTTCAGCCTTGCCAACTGGCAGTCTTTCCTGCTGACCGCGCTTTTGACCGCCGCTCTGTTCGCCCGTCTCGGGCTGTACCGCGCCGTTACACGCTTTGTCAGTTTCCACGTCCTGACCACAGCCTTTGCCGGCAGCCTCGTCTCCGCCGTACTGTTTTTTCTCAATACGCTGATATTTGAAGAAAAATTGCGCCTCGCTCTGCCGATTGTCTATTTCTTACTGCTGTTTGTTTCCGTGACCGGCTCGCGTATGGTTTTGCGCGGACTGTTGTCCGAACACCCCAAAAAACAGATGATCCCCGTCATTATTTACGGCGCGGGGCGTTCGGGCAGACAGCTTCTCGAGGCCGTCAAACAAATGCGCGAATATTCCGCCGCCGCCTTTGTGGACGACGACCCCAAACTGTGGCACACCGTCATCTGCGGCCTTGCCGTTTACCGTCCCGACGACATCGCCGCCCTCATCGGACGCTGCGGCGTGAAAAAAATCCTGCTCGCCATCCCCGGCGCGACCCAGGCGCAACGCCGCAAAATCATCAGCAAACTGGAAGCCTATCCCTGCGAAGTGCTGACCATCCCCGGCATCAAAGACCTGATGGACGGCAAACTCAGTATCGGCACGCTCAAAAAAATCTCCGTATCCGACCTGCTCGGACGCGACCCCGTCACGCCCGACGACCGCCTGATGAATGCCGACATTGCCAGCAAAACCGTGATGGTAACCGGCGCCGGCGGTTCTATCGGTTCGGAACTCTGCCGCCAGATTATCCGCCGCCGCCCCGAAAAGCTGCTGCTGTTCGAGTTGTCCGAATTCGCCCTGTACGCCGTCGAAAAAGAATTGCGCGAATACTGCGCCCGAAACAATACCGATACCGAAATCCTGCCCTTCTTGGGCTCGGTGCAAAACCGCACGCTGCTCGCACGCATTATGACCGCCTGCCGGGTCTCCACCGTTTACCATGCCGCCGCCTACAAACACGTCCCCATGGTCGAATTCAACACCGTCGAAGGCATACGCAACAACATCTTCGGCACACTCGAGTGCGCGCTTGCCGCCACGGCATCGGGCGTAAGAACTTTCGTCCTCATCTCCACCGACAAAGCCGTCCGCCCCACCAACACCATGGGTGCCAGCAAACGCATGGCGGAACTCTGCCTTCAGGCACTCGCCGCCGAACCCGGACAAAAAACCCGCTTCAGCATGGTACGTTTCGGCAATGTTTTAGGTTCGTCCGGCTCCGTCGTCCCGCTGTTTGAAAAACAGATTGCCGAAGGCGGCCCGCTTACCCTGACCCACCCCGAAATCACACGTTATTTCATGACTATACCCGAAGCCGCCCAGCTCGTCATACAGGCAGGCGCGATGGGTACGGGCGGCGACGTATTCGTCCTCGACATGGGCGAATCCGTCAAAATCATCGACCTTGCCCGCCAAATGATTACCTTAAGCGGCCTCAAACCCAAAACACCCGAACAACCCGACGGCGACATCGAAATCCTCATTACCGGACTGCGTCCCGGCGAAAAACTCTACGAAGAGCTGCTCATCGGCAACAACGTCCGCAAAACCGGCCATCCGCGCATCATGACTGCCAACGAGACTATGCTGCCGTGGCACGAGCTCTCCGCCCTGCTCGACCGCATCCGTGCGGCCTGCGACCGTTACGACCAGCAGGCAATCCGCACCCTGCTCATCAACGCCCCGACCGGCTTTGCCCCGAGCGACGGCATCTGCGACCTGCTTTGGGTACGCGAAACACACAGAAAAAATGCCGTCTGAACCTTCAGACGGCATAACGTATAGTGGATTAACAAAAATCAGGACAGGGCGACGAAGCCGAAGACAGTACAAATAGTACGGAACCGATTCACTTGGTGCTTCAGCACCTTAGAGAATCGTTCTCTTTGAGCTAAGGCGAGGCAACGCCGTACTGGTTTAAATTTAATCCACTATACAAACCAACCTACCTTACACACACGGAGTTTGACATGCAGTTTTCAGCATTCGGCGAAAAATTCACGCAACACAGCGGCATCCTCCAACTGATGGACGACCTCGGCGACGCGCTCAAAAGCGACAAGCCCGTCAACATGCTCGGCGGCGGCAACCCGGCGCGCATTCCGGAAATCGATCGGGCGTTCGCCGACATATTCTCCAAACTGGCTACGGAACACGCCGTCGAAAACATCGGCAACTACTCCAACCCCCAAGGCGATGCTGCGCTGATTGACGCGCTGACCACCTTCCTCAACCTTGAATACGGCTGGAATCTGACCGCCGACAATATCGCGCTGACCAACGGTTCGCAAAACGCGTTTTTCTATTTATTCAACCTCTTCGGCGGCAAATTCAAGCTTTCAGACGGCACATCCGCAGAAAAAGCCATTTTGTTGCCGCTCGCACCCGAATACATCGGCTATGCCGACGTGCATGTCGAAGGGCAGCACTTCGTTTCCGTCAAGCCCAAAATCGAAAACGTCGAACACGAAGGCGAAGCAGGCTTCTTCAAATACCGCGTGGACTTTGACGCACTGGAAAACCTGCCCGAGCTGAAAGAAGGCAAAATCGGCGCGATTTGTTGTTCGCGCCCGACCAACCCGACCGGCAATGTGTTGACCGACGGCGAAATGGCGCGTTTGGACGCTTTGGCGCGTGAACACGGCATTCCGCTGATTATCGACAACGCCTACGGAATGCCGTTCCCCAACATCATTTACAGCGACGTAACGCTGAATTGGCATGAAAACATCATCCTCTGCTTCAGCCTGTCCAAAGTCGGCCTGCCGGGCGTTCGCACCGGCATCATCGTCGCCGCGCCCGAAGTCGTCAAAGCCGTCAGCAGCCTGAACGCGATTGTGAACCTTGCCCCCACGCGCTTCGGCGCGGCCATCGCAACGCCGCTGCTGGAAAGCGGCGAGATGAAACGGCTTGCCGACCAAGTCATCCGGCCGTTTTACCGCAATCAGGCGCAAATCGCCGTCTCGCTGCTCAAGCGGGAGCTGGGCGCGTACCCGATGAAAATCCACAAACCCGAAGGCGCGATTTTCCTGTGGCTCTGGTTTGAAAACCTGCCTGTTTCTTCGCAAACCCTGTACGAAATGCTCAAAGCCGAAGGTACTCTGATTATTCCGGGCGAGCATTTCTTCGTCGGCATCGACACGCAGGATTACCCGCACGCAGGCGAGTGCATCCGCATGAGCATCGCGCAGGACGCTCAAACGCTGGAAAAAGGCATTGCCGCCATCGGTAAAACCGTCCGAAAACTGTACGACAACGTTTAAAACACAAAAAAATGCCGTCTGAAAGGTTTTCAGACGGCATTTTTATCCGCATTCAATGTCGGGAAAAATGTTCCCAAACCGGTTTGCAGTTTTCCGGCAGTTCGGGACACGCGCCGAGGATGCCGCCACTAAAGTCGTTTAAACGGTGGAAGTCGCTGCCCGCGCTGGCGAGCATACCGAAGCGTTCTGCCAAAAGCGCGTAGTTGAGGCGGTCGTTTTTGCAACAGTTTCCGCTGTGGACTTCGATGCCCGCACCGCCGAGGTTTTTAAATTCTTCAAACAGATTGCGCTTGGCGGTGGCGGACAAATCGTAACGCATCGGATGGGCGATGACCGCCAGCCCGCCCGCGCCGTTGACGGCGGAGACGCAGTCTTCCAGCGTCGCCCATTCGTGGCGGACGGCGCAGGATTTGCCGTCGCCCAAGTATTTGGTGAACGCCTGCTGCTTGTTTTTGACGTGTCCCGCCCGGATGAGGAACTCGGCGACGTGTGTGCGGCTGACCATTTCTTTGTTTGCCGCCAACGCGAGTGCGCCGTCGTATGCGCCGCCGATGCCTTTCCTTTCGAGCTTGGCGGCGATGGCTTCGAGGCGTTTCAGACGGTCTTGCCGCACTTGCGCCAACAGGTTTTGCAGGTTTTCGTCCCGTTCGTCGAAATCCAAACCGACAACGTGTATGGTGCGTCCGCGCCAAGTGACGGAGATTTCCACGCCGTTAATCAGGCGCAAACCGAGCCTGTCGGCTTCGGCACGCGCTTCGGCGATGCCGCCGGTGTGGTCATGGTCGGTCAACGCCAGCAGCGTGCAGCCGTTTTGATGCGCGAGGCGGACGACTTCGGCGGGGGAAAGCATACCGTCGGAAACGGTGGAATGGCAGTGCAGGTCTATCATGGGGTGTTATGTGTATGGTGAATGAAGGTCGGGGGTTAATATTATCGGTTGGTGTGGATACGGCGGTGATTTCAAAAAACAAGTGTATGGCAAATGCAAAGGAAAAGCCGCTATGCCGTCATTCCCGCGCAGGCGGGAATCCAGACTTTGATTTATTGGAAATGTTTAAGGTTAACCGCTATTTCAAACTTCCGGATTCCTGCTTTCGAGGGAATGGCGATATGACCGTTTTCAATTTTAATCTACTATAAAAGACTGTCTGAAAACGTGGTTTTATAGTGAATTAAATTTAAACCGGTACAGCGTTGGCTCGCCTTGCCGTACTATTTGTACTGTCTGCGGCTCGCCGCCTTGTCCTGATTTTTGTTAATTCACTATATCAAGCCGAACCGTTTTCAGACGGCATCGTCCGACCAACCCGCTTCTTTCAATTTCCGCCGTTGCGCGTCGTAGCGGGCCTTATCTGCCCAATAAATCGTCTGAATGCACGCCTCGCCGCAGTCGCTGCCGCAACATTCCCACGATTCAGGGCGGACGGGTTCGTCTAAAAGCGGCTCGCCCAAAAGGGCTTCGGCTTTATTCTTCAGGGTCGTATCCATCGGCGATTTCCAAGCGCGCGCCGTCAAACTCGATGACTTCGCCGCCGCGTATTTTGGCGGTTTTGCGGATTTCGGTTTCGCCGTTGCGCAACACCAGCCCTTCGGCGATAAATGCTTTTGCCTGTCCGCCGCTTTCGGCAAGTCCGGCTAATTTCAAGAGGTCGCACAAGGCGATGTATTCGTTGTCTTCGAGATAGACGGTGGCTTCCATGATGTTCCCTTGCAGAAAGAGGTCGTTATTGTAGCACCTGCCGCCGCCGTACCCAAAATTACCGCAAAACCAGCGATGTATCCGCACCGCCTGTTCCGTAAAAATGCCGTCTGAACCCCCGTATGCCGCCATCCGGTCAGAGAAATCCTGCCCAACAGCAGGCTGCAAATCCTGTTCCCCGACGAATCCGCATTGACGCTGATGCACCTCCTCAAACGCGAACTGCCCGATACGCTGGTCATCGGCATCAGCCATCAAAACGAAATCAAAAACCTGTTTGAACGTAAAATTAATTTAACTGCTTGCCATCCGTCCGAATAAGGTATATAGTTCTTTATAACTAGTTTGATAGTCCTTTATATCTATCAATACTCCTTGGGAAGCCTCCACCACACGGTAGGAGGCATTTTTTTGCCGTCGTAAAAGCTCAAAAACATTTGCAGGTCATGCCGTCTGAATCCGAAACAGCATTACCTACACCGCCATCTAAAGACAACCCTGCTACAATACGCCTTTTATTGTTCACGCCGATTTTGCCATGACCGAGCCGACCTACATCCCCCTGCGCCTGCATACCGAGTTTTCGATTACCGACGGTATGGTGCGGATTAAAAAACTGATTGCCAAAGCGCAGGAATACGGTTTGCCTGCTTTGGGCATCAGCGATTTGATGAACGAATTCGGTTTGGTGAAATTCTATAAAGCCTGCCGCAGCGCGGGGATTAAGCCCGTCGGCGCGGCGGACGTATGGATAGGCAATCCGAATGCGCCCGACAAGCCGTTCCGCGCTATGCTGATTATCCGCAACGATGCGGGCTATCTGCGTTTGAGCGAGCTTTTGACGGCGGCCTATGTCGGCAAAGACCGCAATGTCCATCACGCGGAACTCAATCCCGAATGGCTGGAAAACGGCGACAACAGCGGCTTGATTTGTTTGAGCGGCGCGCATTACGGCGAAGTGGGCGTGAATCTGTTGAACGGCAATGAAGACGCGGCGCGGGCGGCGGCGTTGAAATATGCAGCGTGGTTTCCCGATGCATTTTATTTAGAGCTGCAACGCCTGCCCGAGCGTCCCGAATGGGAGGCTTGCGTTTCGGGCAGCGTGAAGCTGGCGGAGGAACTGGGTTTGCCGGTGGTGGCGACGCATCCGACGCAGTTTATGAGCCGCGACGATTTCAACGCGCACGAGGCGCGGGTGTGTATCGCAGGCGGCTGGGTATTGACGGACAAGAAACGTCCGCGCGATTTCACACCGAGCCAGTTTTTCATTCCGCCGGAAACGATGGCCGAACGTTTCGCCGATTTACCCGAAGCCCTCGAAAACACGGTGGAAATTGCCAAACGCTGCAATCTGCACATCACATTGGGCAAAAACTTCCTGCCCCTTTTCCCCACGCCCGACGGTTTATCACTCGATGACTATCTCATCAAACTCTCCAATGAGGGCTTGCAGGAACGCATGGTTCAGCTTTATCCCGACGAGGCGGAGCGGGCGGCAAAAATGCCGGAATATCAGGAACGTTTGGATTTTGAGCTGAACATCATCATCCAGATGAAATTCCCCGGCTATTTCCTTATCGTACAAGACTTTATCAACTGGGCGAAAACACACGGCTGTCCGGTAGGGCCGGGACGCGGTTCGGGCGCGGGTTCGCTGGTGGCGTATTCGCTGAAGATTACCGACCTTGATCCGCTCAAATACGCGCTGCTGTTCGAGCGTTTCCTAAACCCCGAACGCGTTTCTATGCCCGACTTCGACGTGGACTTTTGCCAAAGCAACCGCGGCCGCGTGATTGAATATGTACGCGAAAAATACGGTGCGGAAGCGGTCAGCCAGATTGTTACCTTCGGCACGATGTCGTCCAAAGCAGTCATCCGCGACGTAGGGCGCGTGCTGGAGCTGCCGTTTATGCTGTGCGACAAACTGTCCAAGCTGATTCCGTTGGAAGCCAACAAACCTTTGGGTTTGGACGACGCGATGAAGGCAGAGCCGCAGATTCAGGAATTAATCGAAGCGGAAGAAGCGGACGAACTGATTACGCTGGCGAAAAAGCTGGAAGACCTGACGCGCGGTTTGGGTATGCACGCGGGCGGCGTGTTGATTGCGCCGGGCAAGATTTCCGATTACAGCCCCGTGTATCAGGCGGACGAATCCGCCTCGCCCGTATCCATGTACGACAAGGGCGACGTGGAAGACGTGGGTTTGGTGAAATTCGACTTTTTGGGCCTACGCAACCTGACCATTATCGAAATGGCGCAGAACAACATCAAAAACACCACCGGCGATATCGTTGATGTCGGCACAATCCCGCTCGACGACCAGGTCGCCTACCAAATCTTCCGCGATGCGAACACCACCGCCGTGTTCCAGTTCGAGTCGACCGGCATGAAAAAAATGCTGAAAACGGCGCATACGACCAAGTTTGAAGAACTCATCGCCTTCGTATCGCTCTACCGCCCCGGCCCGATGGACAACATCCCCGACTTCGTCGCGCGCATGAAAGGCCAGGAATTCCAATACATCCATCCGCTGCTCGAAGGCATCCTCGCGCCGACCTACGGCATTATGGTGTATCAGGAACAAGTGATGCAGGCGGCGCAGATTATCGGCGGCTACTCGCTCGGCGGCGCGGACCTGCTGCGCCGCGCCATGGGTAAGAAAAAGCCCGAAGAAATGGTGAAACACCGCGAAATCTTCGCCGAAGGCGCGGCAAAACAAGGTATTTCGCGCGAAAAATCCGACGAAATCTTCAACTATATGGAAAAATTCGCCGGCTACGGTTTCAACAAATCCCACGCCGCCGCCTACGCCCTGATTTCCTACCAGACCGCATGGCTCAAGGCGCACTACCCCGCCGAATTTATGGCGGCAACCATGTCGTCTGAATTGGACAACACCGACCAGCTCAAGCATTTCTACGACGACTGCCGCGCCAACGGCATTGAGTTCCTGCCGCCCGACATCAACGAATCCGACTACCGCTTCACGCCGTATCCGGACATGAAAATCCGCTACGCGCTCGGCGCGATTAAAGGCACGGGCGAAGCCGCCGTCGAATCCATCATCGCCGCGCGGCAAAGCGGCGGCAAGTTTACCAGCCTCTTGGACTTCTGCGAGCGCGTCGGCAAAGAACACATGAACCGCCGCACCCTCGAGGCCCTGATACGCGGTGGCGCGTTCGACAGCATCGAACCCAACCGCGCCATGCTCTTGGCGAACATCGACCTCGCTATGGACAACGCCGACCAAAAAGCCGCCAACACCAATCAGGGCGGACTTTTCGACATGATGGAAGACGCCATCGAACCGGTGCGGCTCGTCGACGCGCCCATGTGGAGCGAGTCGGAAAAACTCGCCGAAGAAAAAACCGTCATCGGCTTCTACCTGTCCGGCCACCCGTTCGGCCCGTATGCCCAAGAAGTCCGCCAAATCGCCCCGCAGAAACTGTCGAAACTCAAACCGCAAGACAGCGTGCGCCTCGCCGGATTCGTTACCGCCGTGCGTACGATGATGGGCAAGCGCGGCAAAATCGCCTTCGTCAGCCTTGAAGATTTGAGCGGGCAGGTTGAAATCATGATCGGCGGACAGACGTTGGAAAACTGCGCCGACTGCCTCAAAGCCGACCAAGTGCTGATTATCGAATCCAAAGTCAGCCGCGACGACTACGGCGGCGGCGACGGGCTGCGTATTCTGGCCAACCAAGTCATGACCCTACAAACGGCGCGCGAACGCTACGCCCGCAGCCTCAGCCTCGCCCTCGCCCCCGGCCACGACATCGGCGGACTGGTACAACTGCTCGCCGCCCACCAACTGCCCGACACACCGCGCATCCCACTGCAACTGTCGTATGCCAACGGAAAAGCGTCGGGCAGGCTTCAAATGCCGCCGAAATGGACGGTTACACCGAGTTCCGCATTGTTCGGCGAACTGGAAACATTGCTCGGCAGCCGGTCGGTGCGTGTCAACTGGTAACCCAAAATATAAATGCCGTCTGAAGCCCAAAATCGGTTTCATTCGTACTTTATTCGAATGATTGAATAAAAGTAACTACCAAGAAAAACGTATTTTTTGGTTATTTCGCCAGTCTAAATAGAGCAACCGGGGCGATTGATATCCGTGTACATGACACAGACAGCACCAAAGGGAAAAACGGCATTTTCCAAAGTATCGGTATCAAAACCGCCCTTTCATTCCAAAAATACCAAATCGACAAACCGGGCAAAGAAATCAGACCGTGCCGTCTGAAAAAAATGCCCGCCCGTCCGTTAAATTAATCTATCCCTGTTTCAGACGGCCTGAAGCAGGGATTTTTATATCAAGATAAAATGAGAACGGGAGCGACAACGCCGCTGCAAGCTTACGGCAAGCCGCAAGCATTGTGGCACTGCGAAATGAGAGAAAAGTAATGCGCCCCTTTGACGGGGTGCAATATATAAGGGATTTTATGAGACGGGTTCGGGCGCGAACTTTAAAAAAGCGGCAGGCACAAACAAAAATCCCCAAGCCTGAGAACAAGGGGATTTTTTGCATTCCTGCCTAGTTTTGAAACTTTACAGGAAACATCCAAATGCAAATCTCTCTTACCATAGGAATTTTGCAATTGACTGTTACGATTGATGCTAGGGTTATTCTAGCCTTGATTGTGCTTTTAAGTCAATAGACCACCAAAACCGCCTGATTAACGGGCGGTTTTCTATTTTGCCGCATCCATTACTAAAACTTGGGGCTTGTCCGCTTTCGCGTATTGTGCGGGCTGTTCCGTCCTTTGCCGTTCGTCCTTACAAGGGTTGAAAGGCGGATTGTTTCGGGCAAAGTTGCACATTGCCTTTGCGAACGGTATCTGCCGTGTGCGGTTTAAGGGCACGGGCGGAATTTCCGCCGGTTTGTCACGCGATAAGCCGTTATCTTCGATTTTCTTGTCTGTGCGGTATGCAATCGCTGCCTGCTTACGCACCAATGCGGCGATGTCGGTTTTTTGGGCTTCCGGCTTTGCGGTGAGAAATGCCTTTATGTCCGCCACTGATGCCTACCTCTGCCAAGCCTTCCTCAAATATTCGACGCAATCGGTCAGCGAGTGAAACGGGACATTGCCGTGGTCGGCATTCGGATATTCCCTGAAAAAGACGGCGGCCCCGCGCCTGTCCAACTCTGCCGCCATTTGTTCGGCCTGCCCTGCCATGTCGCGTTCT
Organism: Neisseria sp. Marseille-Q1983; assembly: GCF_018224585.1. Classification (NCBI taxonomy): domain Bacteria; kingdom Pseudomonadati; phylum Pseudomonadota; class Betaproteobacteria; order Neisseriales; family Neisseriaceae; genus Neisseria; species Neisseria sp. Marseille-Q1983. The sequence continues at coordinate 36,547 of NZ_JAGTUI010000001.1, read as the reverse complement.
TCCCTGCGTTTGCAATCGCTGCCCCGTTCGAGCGCGCCGATGTTGAGGCAGACCTCGATGCCGTCCAGCCGGTTTTCAGACGGCATAAAGCCGAGTATCCGCCTGTTGTGCCACCAAATCGAGGGGGATACGAGCCAATGCCGTCTGAAACGGCGGTGGGAAAGTAGGGAATACAGTCCGAACAGTGCGCCGAACGAATGCCCGAATACGGCGGTTTCATTTTTGTCCAGCCGGTATTTGCTTTCTAAAAAGGCGGTCAGTTCGCTGTCGATAAAGGCGGCGAAGCGGTCTGCCTGTCCGAACTGCTGCCGTTCGTCTGCTGTGGCGTTGTCTCCAAGCGGCGGCGTGTAGTCGGCGGCACGTTGCGTCAGGTCGCGCACACTGCCTGTCGTGTAGCCGATACCGACAATCAGGCAGGGGGCGTTGCTTCGGGTAACGGGGTTGGGCATCAGCGACTGCATGATGTTGTACAGCGCGGGAAAAAAGGCTTCGCCGTCGAGGACAAAGAGGACGGGATAGCCTTCAGACGGCATTTCGCCGAGTGTTGCCGTCTGAATCCGATAGATTCGCCCCGTGCAGGTGGATTTGATTTCGGTTTCAAAGGCTTGGGACAGTATGGCAGGTTGGAATGTGTCGGTCGGTATGGGTTTCATGATGTTCGGCTTGTGGGTCAGACTGGCGGCAAGCGGTAAAACCGAACCGGCAAAGCGGTCTGCCTGCCGGTTCGGTCTGTTTTCCTTCGCAATGCCATACTCCAGTTGTGAGAGCATAGGGTATGCCGCGCAGCTTGTTGTGGTTTGATTATGCTGCGGCTGCCGTTTCAGACGGCATATTGGTCTTTAAAAACTGTAACGCAGGTTTGCCGTCAGGCTGCGCTCCGAACCGGGAATGTTAAAGGTGTTCGCGCTGCCGACGCGGGCGTAGTAATGGCGGTTGAAGATGTTGTCGGCGTTGATTTGCAGCTTCAGCTTGGGCGTGAAGCGGTATGCCGCCATCGCATCGAACGTGGCATAACCGCCTGCATGCATCCCTGCAGATGAAGTAATGCCGCTCATCGCGTTCACGCCGCCGCCGATGGTCAGCCCGGACGTAACTTGGTAAGTCGTCCACAAGTTTGCGCTGTGTTTGGGCATCAGTAGGAAGATGCCGTCGTCGCGCGAATTGGAGGCGGTTTTGATTTGGCTGTGCAGATAGCTGTAACCTGCATGGATTTGCCATTTCGGTGTAACCGCGCCGCTGATTTCGGTCTCAACACCTTCCATCACGCGCTCGCCCAATGCGGCGTAACGGGTTTTTTTGTTGTTTGGGTCCAGCGGTGCGGCGGCATTTTTGTCTTTCAGGCGGTAGAACGAAACCCGGGTATTGAGGCGGTCGTCCATGTGGCTGCCTTTGTAGCCGACTTCAAACTGGTTGCCTTGGCGCGGTTTGAGCAGCTTGCCGTCGGTGCCGAGGCTGGTTTGCGGTGTGTAGAGTTGGGAGAAGCTGGCGTACAGGCTGTTGCTGCCGTCTATATCATAAACCGCGCCTGCGTAGCCGGTGAACTTGGTTTTGCTGGCTTTGTGCAACTCGTCGCCTTCGCCCGCTTCGATTTTGTAGTGTCCCAAACGTCCGCCGCCGATGAGCGACAGCCCGTCGGCAGGATGGAAGACGGATTTGCCGTAAACGCCGAATTTATCAAGGTTTTCGGTGTCAAGGGTATGCTTGTAGCCGTGCGCGCCGGCACGGGCATTTTGTATCAAATCAACATAGGAGGCGGAGTGGAAATCGCCCAAGGCGATATTGCTTTTAACAGTCGAACTACTTCCTTTTTCGTTGGTGCTGCGGAAACGGTTGTAGTCCGCACCAATCACAAATTCGTTTGCAGTGTTGCCCAAGGCAAACGGCCGGCTGTAACTTGCGTCAACCGCAAAGGCTTTTTGTTTGATGTCCGTACCCAAACCCGCCACGTTGGCTTTTCCGGCATTGTTGAGTTTGCTGCCCGCAAACGTGTAATTAGAATCGGCTTTCCGGTCGGAATAGCGCATACCGACTTTGCCGTAGCCGCCGTTGCCGAAGTAATGTTTCAAATCGGCGAACACGTCGTGGCTGTTCATTTTGAATCGGTTCCAATCCGCGCCGACAAATACGTGTTGCGGCAGGGACGGCAATTTGTTATTGGCATCGGCTGGCAAGCCGTTGTACGGCGCGAGGTGGCGTTGCTGGTAAAGATAGCCCGCGCCCAAAACCGTATCGGGGTTGATGTCCCAATCCGCCGCCGCGTAGAAGGTTTCGTGCCGGTTGTTTTTCTCGGCGGGACGCGGAGACGCGCCGACGGTCTGCGCCATCACGCGGCCGCGCACGCTGCCGTCTGAATTGAGGCTGCCCGATACGTCCGCCTCGGCTTTATATTGTTTGTGCGTACCGAACCCTGCCGCAGCATGACCTTGGAACGCTTTGGTCGGGCGTTTGCGCACCAGATTCACGATACCGCCCATCTCGCCGCTGCTGTCGAACAGTCCGCTCGGCCCGCGCATCACTTCCACGCGGTCGAAGGCAAACAGGTTGGGCAGCGTGCCGTTGATACTCTGCATCTGCGCGGGCAGGCCGTCGATGTTGTATTCGCTGTATTCGTAACCGCGCGCGTAAACCGAAGAGCGTCCGTCGTCGTTGCTCAACACGCGCAAACCGGGCGTTTTGCGCGCCAACTGGTCAAACGTATCGACATTGCGGTCTTTGACCTGCTGGTTGGTGATGATGCTGACGGATTGCGGAATTTCGCGCAAAGAAGCGGGGATTTTTGTACCAACGGTGGCGGCAAACGAGCTGTAATCGCCGTTTTTCTCGGTGGCAATCGCGTTGTAAGAACGCTGACCCTTAATATGGACGGTTTCCAAATCCGCCGTTTGTGCGGCAAAAACCGAAGACGAAAGTGCTGCCAAAACCGTGGCGGCGGTCATATTGATGCGGAAAACTGACATAAACTGTCCCATTCACATAAATGATAATGGTTCTATTTTAATAAAGCACAACGCGGCTTGTTCGGAAAAACATATCGCTCAGCCGACAAATTTTGTCGAAAATGCGACACGTCTGCGTTTTCCGCATAAAATCTGCTTTTTTACTGCAACCAACCTGCTATGACCCCGCCCAAACTCATCATCTTCGACTGGGACGGCACGCTTGCCGATACGACCCAACCCATCATCGACACCATGCGCCGCAGCTTCGCCGAATGCGGTTTTCCGCCGCCCGAAGCGGAGCGCGTCCGCAGCCTGATCGGCTACAGCCTGCCCGAAATCATCCGCACCCTGCTCGAAATGCCGTCTGAAACCGCAGTTGCCGACATCACACGCACTTATTCCGCACATTACCTCAATCCCAACAACCGCAATATGACGCTCTTTCCCGATGCCCTGCCCTGTCTGGACAAGCTCAAAGCACAAGGATACTGGCTTGCCGTCGCCACGGGCAAAGGGCGGGCGGGTTTGGACAACGCCATCAGCCAAACCGCCACCGGCGGCTATTGGCTCGCCACCGCCTGCGCGGGGGAATATCCCTCCAAACCCTCGCCCGAAATGGTATTCGGACTCTGCGGCGAACTGGGACTCGACCCGAAAGAGGCATTGGTCGTCGGCGATACGGCGCATGACCTGCATATGGCGGCAAACGCAGGCGCGGCGGCAGTCGGCGTTGCCACCGGCGCACATTCGCGCGAACAGCTCCTTAGCGCACCGCATCTCGCCGTATTGGACGACTTGTCCGAACTGCCCGGTTTTCTTGCACAACATTACGCCTGATTGGTTTCCGCATCAGACACTCGAAACAAATACCGTCTGAAGGTTGTTCAGACGGCATTTGTTTTACCCAAACATTCAACGCTTGCACAAATCGGGTTTGGTTTCGCCCTCGCGGCGCAGCTCTTTGGGCAGGACGAACACGATGCTTTCTTCCGCACCCTCCCCTTCGCGTACGGTTTCATGCCCCCACCCGCGTATGGTTGCCAGTACTTCCTGCACCAATACTTCGGGCGCGGACGCGCCTGCCGTTACGCCGACTTTGTTTTTGCCCTCAAACCACGCGCGTTGCAGGTAGGACGCGTTGTCCACCATATACGCATCGGTCCCGATGCCTGCCGCCACTTCGCGCAGGCGATTGCTGTTGGACGAATTGGGCGAACCGACCACAATCACGATGTCGCACTGTTCCGCCAGCTCTTTGACGGCGGTTTGCCGGTTGGTCGTCGCATAGCAGATGTCTTCCTTGTGCGGATTGCGGATATTGGGGAAACGCGCGTTCAGCGCGGCAATGATGTCTTTGGTTTCATCGACCGAGAGCGTGGTTTGGCTGACATAGGCGAGTTTGTCGGGGTTTCTGACTTCGAGTTTTGCCACATCTCCGACCGTTTCGACCAAAAGCATTTTGCCCGGCGCAAGCTGCCCCATCGTTCCTTCGACCTCAACGTGCCCCTTATGCCCGATCATGATGATTTCACAGTCTTGGGCATCCAGTCGGGCGACTTCCTTATGCACTTTCGTAACCAGCGGGCAAGTCGCATCAAACACGCGGAAACCGCGCTCCGCCGCTTCCTGCTGCACCGCCTTCGATACACCGTGTGCCGAATAAATCAGCGTCGCGCCCGGCGGCACTTCCGCCAAGTCTTCGATAAACACCGCGCCTTTTTCACGCAGGTTATCGACGACGAATTTGTTGTGGACGACTTCGTGGCGCACATAAATCGGCGCGCCGAATTCTTCCAAAGCACGCTCGACAATACTGATTGCCCGATCCACGCCGGCGCAGAAGCCGCGCGGATTGGCAAGGATGATGGTTTTTCCGTTCATAAGTTTTACATTCCGTGTTCAGACGGCATTCACGTTTTTTTGCCATCTTTGCGATGGACGATATTGTCAAGCACCGCCAACACCGCACCGACGCAGATAAAACTGTCGGCAATATTAAAGGCGGGATAAAACCAATTTTGCCAATAAAACAATAAGAAATCGACGACATGACCGTGTATCAGGCGATCGATGACATTGCCTAACGCACCGCCGATAATCATCGCCGCCCCGATTTTGCCGAGGGTTGCAAACTCGTCGCGCAAGATAGCGCGTACCAAATACGCGCTCACCGCCACTGCCAGCACCAAAAAAAAGTATTTTTGCCAGCCGCCCTGATCGGCAAGGAAGCTGAACGCCGCGCCCGGGTTGTACACCAGCGTCAGATCGAAAAACGAAGGAATGACATTGACGCGTTCCCGATACTGAAACAACGACAGCACCGCCCACTTCGACCACTGGTCCAGCACGATGGCGGCAAGTGCCAATACCCAATAGCGCATTTTACTTGAAACAGATGAAGACATATTTTTCAACAGCCGGATAAAAGAGTGCCATTTTACCCGAAAACCCCCTGCCTGTACCCGAAACGGCAAATGCCGTAATCTTGAAACCCGTCATTCCCGCGCAGGCGGGAATCCAGACCTGTCCGCACAGAAACTTATCGGATAAAACGGTTGCTCCACCCCTGCGTTCTAGATTCCCACTTTCGTGGGAATGACGCTTCAGTTGCGCAGGGTAGGATTTGGTGGGGTTAGCAGGCTGAAGCCCACCCTACGGCTCGCTGATTCCCCGACACCGATGCCGTCTGAACCTTCAGACGGCATTTTTGATGCACCCGCCGTTGACAGGCGCGGGCGGGCACAGTGAAATACCCGAACCGTCATTCCCGACAACACCGCAATCTTGAAACCCCTCCGCCATTATGAAGACAAATCGCGGCACAAAAAATGCCGTCTGAAATGCTGTTCGGCGGTTTCAGACGGCATTTGCTCAAACTTTATCAGGCGTAATGGCGCGTTTCGCCTTCTCCGCCGACATTCTCTGCACAGCGTTTGCAGACGGTTTCATAGCCTGCAACCGCGCCCACATCGTGGGTGTAGTGCCAGCAGCGTTCGCATTTTTCGCCATCGCTGGCTTTGGCGGCAACGGCAAGTTCGCTGCCTACTTTCACTTCTGCTTTAGACACCAGCAAAGCAAAGCGCAATTCTTCGCCCAAGGCGTTCAGGTAACCGGCCATTTCTTCCGGCGCGGTGATTTCGGCTTCCGCCTGCAAGGACGAACCGACGGTTTTGTCGGCGCGCAAAGGCTCGATGGCGGCAGTTACTGCTTCGCGTGCTTCGCGGATTGCCGTCCATTTTTTCACCAATTCGGCTTCGGCTTTTTCGTTGATGGTCGGGAACTCGTGCCAAGTATGGAAAAGGACGCTGTCTTCTTCGCCGCCGCCGATGATGTCCCATGCTTCCTCGCCGGTGAAGCACAAAATCGGTGCAATCAAGAGAACCAAACTGCGCGTGATGTGGTACAGGGCGGTTTGCGCGCTGCGGCGGGCGCGGCTGTCGGCTTTGGTGGTGTAGAGGCGGTCTTTCAGGATATCGAGGTAGAACGCGCCCAAGTCTTCCGAGCAGAAAGAAACAATGTCTTTTACAGCAAAGTGGAAGGTATAGCGCGGATAGTAATCGCCTGCCAGACGCTCTTGCAGCTGACGTGCCAATACCACGGCGTAGCGGTCGATTTCCACCATGTCTGCCTGTTGCACGGCATCTTCAATAGGATTGAAGTCGCTGAGGTTGGCAAACAGGAAGCTCAAGGTGTTGCGGATACGGCGGTAACTTTCGGTTACGCGTTTGAGGATTTCTTTGGAAATCGCCAATTCGCCGCTGTAATCGGTGGATGCTGCCCACAGGCGCAGGATGTCTGCGCCGAATTCGTTATAGACTTCTTGCGGCGCGACGACGTTGCCGATGGATTTCGACATTTTGCGGCCGTTTTGGTCAACCACGAAACCGTGGGTCAGCAGCTGTTTGTACGGCGCGCGACCCATCGAAGAGGCGCAGCCGGTCAGCATGGAGGATTGGAACCAGCCGCGGTGTTGGTCGCTGCCTTCGAGGTACAAGTCAGCCGGCCATTCCAATTCTTCGCGTTGTTTCACAACGGAATAATGGGTCGAACCGGAGTCGAACCATACGTCCATCGTATCGGAAAGTTTGTCGTAATGTTCGCAATCTTCCGTGCTCAAGAGTTCGCTCTTATCAAGAGAGAACCACGCTTCGATGCCTTTTTCTTCGATGCGTTGCGCGACTTTTTCCAAAAGTTCGGCAGAGTTCGGGTGCAGCTCGCCCGTTTCTTTGTGAACAAAGAAAGTCATCGGCGTGCCCCAATAGCGTTGACGTGAAACCACCCAGTCAGGGCGGCCCTCGATCATGGCTTCGAGGCGCGCGCGACCCCAAGATGGGAAGAATTCGGTGTCATCAACGGCCTTGATGGCTTTGTCGCGCAAGGTTTTACCGTCGGCACCGGCTTTGTCCATACCGACAAACCATTGACCTGTCGCGCGGTAAATCAACGGCGTTTTGTGCCGCCAGCAGTGCGCGTAGCTGTGTTCGATTTTGCTGCTTGCTAAGAGGTTGCCGGTTTCTTCCAACCATTGCAGGATAACGGGATTGGCTTCCCAAACGCGCATACCAGCAACGCGCGGCGTTTCACTAATGTATTTGCCTTCGGCGTTGACGGGGTTGTAAAGCTCGATGCCGTATTTATTGCAGACGGCGTAGTCTTCCAAACCGTGCGCAGGGGCGGTGTGCACCAAGCCCGTACCGGCGTCGGTGGTAACGTGTTCGCCGTTGAGCATGGGAATATCGCGTTCGAGGAACGGATGATTCATATGCAGGTTTTCCAGCTTGTCGCCTGTGGTTTCGGCAAGAATAGCAATGCCGTCTGAAAAACCGTAACGTTTGAGTGCGTCTTCTGCCAAGTCTTTCGCCAATACCAATTTGCCTGTAGGCGTATCGATTAATTGATACACCACGTCCGCACCGGCAGACACGGCTTGGCTCGCCGGCAGCGTCCAAGGCGTGGTTGTCCAGATAACGGCAAACGCTTTGCCTTCGATACCTGCCAAACCGAATGCGGTGGCAAGCGCGGCAGTGTCTTTAAACGGATAACCCACGTCAATCGCAGGCGATACTTTGTCTTTATATTCCACTTCCGCTTCGGCCAATGAGGAGCCGCAGTCCAAACAGAATTGAACCGGTTTTGCGCCGCGGTAGAGATAGCCGGATTTGTAGATTTCGCCGAGCATACGCACGGTATCGGCTTCGGTTTTGAAATCCATGGTCAGGTAAGGATTGTCCCAGTCGCCCAACACGCCCAAGCGGATGAAGTCTTTTTTCTGACGGGCGACCTGTTCAGCAGCGTATTCGCGGCACAATTCGCGGAAACGGGCTTTGGGCATGTCTTTGCCGTGCAGCTTTTCTACCATCACTTCGATAGGCAAACCGTGACAGTCCCAACCCGGCACATAAGGCGCGTCAAAACCGGCTTGGGTTTTGCTGCGGATAATGATGTCTTTGAGAATTTTGTTGACGGCGTGACCGATGTGGATGTCGCCGTTGGCATACGGCGGGCCGTCGTGCAGGATGAACTTCGGACGGCCTTTGGCGATTTCGCGCAGTTTTTGGTAGCGTTTTTGCTCGTACCAGCTTTTCAGCCACGCAGGCTCGCGCTTGGCAAGATTGCCGCGCATCGGAAACGGGCTCTCGAGCAGGTTTACGGTTTTACTATAATCGGTCATTTTTTGATCTCTATTGTTGCGGTATTTCGGTTTTCAGACGGCATTGCGCCTCAAACAGTATTTCACAACGGGAAACCCCTATGCCGTCTGAAAAGTTAAAAGATTGATTGTAGCCCAATCGGATGGTTTGTATAAGGTTTTTCTACCAACACTTTGCGGCTTCCATATCGGCTTCAATCTGCCTTTTCAGCTCTTCCATACCATCAAACTTTTCCTCGTCGCGCAGTTTGTGCAGGAAGCGGACGTTCAGCCGTTGTCCGTACAGGTCGCCTTGAAAGTCGAACAAGTGGACTTCCAGCTTTTGAGAACAGCCGCTATCAACGGTGGGATTGAAGCCGAAGCTCGCCACGCCGCGCCGCGTGCCGAACGCGCCGTCCGCTTCGACGACAAACACGCCGCCGAGGGCATAACGGTGGCCGGGCAGGCGGATGTTGGCAGTCGGGGCGTTTAGGGTGCGCCCGAGTTTTCTGCCGTGCACCACCCTGCCCCCCAAAACGTAGTCGTGTCCCAAAAGTTTTTTCGCATAGGCAAGGTTGCCGTCTGAAAGGGCTTGTCGCACGGCGGTACTGCTGGTGCGGATGTCTTCGACGATGACGGAAGGCGTACGCTCGGTTTGCATATCGGGCTGTTGTGCCAAAAGTTCAAAACAGCCTTCCCGCCCCGCACCGAAACGGAAATCGTCGCCGACGAGCAAATAACGCGTATTCAAGGTTTGACGCAGCAGGCGGTCGATAAACCCTTGTGCGGATATTTCGGAAAAATTTTGATCGAAACGTAAAACCCAGACGGCATCGACACAGCCTGTGCCTTCCAATAATTCGAGCTTGGTGCGCAGGGGGCTGATCCGGCACGGCGGCATCCTGCCGGTGCGGAGTGCGAAAAATTCTTTGGGTTGGGGTTCGAAAACGACAGCCACGACGGGTAATCCGCGCGTATCGGCTTCGAGGCGGAGTTTTTGGAGGATGTGTTTGTGTCCGAGGTGTACGCCGTCAAAATTGCCTATGGTTACGGCGGCACCCTGTGGAAAGTCGGGCGCGTTGTGCCGCCCCAGCCTGATTTTCATTGTGCGTTCGGGTATGTGGTGAAACAGGCGGTCATTGTAAACGGTATTGCGGTTTATAGACAGTGTGCAGGGTTCGGACGGCATATGCTGTCTGAAGGGTTTACCACCACGGGCGGTAGAAGGGATAGCCCCAGTCGTCGTAATAGCGGTACAGGCGTGCTTCTTTGAGCTGCTGTTGCGAGATGTAGTTCTGCCACGCCATTTTGTAACAGGCTTGGAACATGGGATCGGAAAGCTTTTCGGTATAGCGTGTTTTAAATATCTGTCTTTCGGCATCAGGCATGGGCGCATATCCTGAATCGAACTGACGGCGGATAAGCTGTGCGGCCTCGCGGTCGCATTGCGCTGCAAGGGCGACTTGCAGGTCCTGTTCGTAGCGTTGCTGTGCCTGACGGTATGCAGCCTGCTGTTCGGGTGTGGCGCAGGCAGTCAGTATGAGTATTGCGGCGGCGGCCGCGATGTATCGGCGCATGGTGTTCTACCCTCCTCGGAAACAGATTCAATGTACGCTCTTTTCAAAAATTTGTGAAGTTCGCCCCTAGATTGTTTTCGCTATAAAATGCGGTTCTTGAACATGCTTTCCGAACCGTCCGCCCATTATGAACGAATCCGACCGCCACGCCAAACACGCCCGCCGCAGCCGCCACCACATCCCGCCGTTTTGGCAGGCCGACCGCCCCTACCTGCACGAACACCACATTTCGGATGCGCGTTTCCGCCGATTGGGCTACATCATGTCGCTGCTGGCAGGCGCAATCAATGCCGGCGGTTTTTTTGCATTTGCCCGCTACACGTCGCACGTTACCGGCTCGATGTCGTTGCTGGCGGACATGGTATATCTGAAGCAATGGACGGCGGCAGCGGTGGCGATGGTCAGCGTGTTGTGTTTCATCGCGGGTGCGGCGCATTCAGGCTGGGTGATTTTATGGACGCAGCAAATGCGCTTTCGGGGCAGCTACGGGTTGTCGATGTGGCTGGAGGCGCTTTACCTGCTGATTTTCGGCCTGTTCGGCATTACCGCGCTGCAATGGGATACGGACGGAGGCTTGGTCTTCCCTTCCCTCGCGCTGTTCTTGCTCTGCTTCATCATGGGGATGCACAACACAGTGATGACGCTTCTGTCGGGCGGCGCCATCCGCTCGACCCACATGACGGGTACGGCGACCGACTTGGGCATCGAAATCTCACGCGCCCTGTATTACTCCAAAACCCACCATCCCCGCCTGCCGCACGTCCGCGTCAACAAACCCAAAATGTGGCTGCTCAGCGGCATGATGCAGGCCTTTCTGCTCGGCGGCATCATCGGTGCGTGGGGCTACCATAAAATCGGACACCACTTCGCCCTGCCCGTTTCGGCAACCCTGCTAATATTGGGCGCGGGTTCGGTCGGCTACGATGTGAAGGTACGTTTTTTGTGGATGTGGCGGCGGTTTCGGCGCAAATCACGATAAACCGGCGTTGTTTCGGGCAAAATCGGGTAATTTCAGGTTAACGCCGCTTATTTGGACGGCATGATTGTTTATAGTTGTACGGTTTGACATATACACGGAAGGAAACACCATGACTTTCTTCAAACCCTTTACCGTCGTGCTGACCGCATCCGCACTCACGCTTTCCGGCTGCGTTGCCGACCCTGTAACCGGACAGCAGTCCCCAAGCAAATCCGCCATGTACGGTTTGGGCGGCGCGGCAGTGTGCGGCATCGTCGGCGCACTGACCCACAGCGGCAAAGGCGCACGCAATTCCGCGCTTGCCTGCGGCGCAATCGGCGCGGGCATCGGCGGTTATATGGACTATCAAGAGCAGCGGCTCCGCCAAAGCCTTACCGGCACACAAGTCCAGGTTCAACGCCAAGGTAACCAGATTAAGCTGGTAATGCCCGAAAACGTTACCTTTGCCACCGGCAGCGCGGTTTTAAGCGACAATGCGCAATTTGCGCTGAATACTGCCGCACAAACGCTGGTGCAATATCCGGATACCACGCTGACCATCAACGGCCACACCGACAACACGGGTTCCGATGCCGTCAACAATCCGCTTTCGCAACACCGCGCCCAAGCGGTTGCCTACTATCTGCAATCCCACGGCGTGGCGGCTTCACGACTGACGGTTTACGGCTACGGTTCGCATATGCCGGTCGCTTCCAACGCTACGGCTGAAGGCCGCGCACAAAACCGCCGGGTGGAAATCCTCATCAACCCCGACCAACGCGCCGTCAACGCCGCACAGCACATGTAACGCGCCCTGCAACGCCAATGCCGTCTGAATGCTTTTCAGACGGCATTTCCGTATTTGCGCCCGCAGGCGTACAATCTTTCCCTTTTTTCTGACACGGTGATTCCATGGATACCGCCCTGCTCCTTGCCGGCAAAATCGCCGAACTGACGCTGATTGTTTTTATGGGCATCGGTTTGGTGAAATCAGGGCTGCTCAAATCGGAAAACAGCTATCCGCTGTCGGTCATCGCCCTCTACCTCATCAGTCCGTCGGTAATGCTGCACGCCTTCCAAATCGGCTACACGCCTGAAGTGGCACAAGGCCTGCTGCTTTCAGTCAAGCTCGCCGTCCTCTTCCACATCCTGCTGATTGCCATCGGCAAAATCCTGAAAAAGCTGCTCAGGCTCGACAGTCTGGAACACGCCGCGATGGTGTACAGCAATTCGGGCAACCTGATTATTCCGCTGGTCATGTCCGTTTTCGGTTCGGAGTGGGTCATCTACACCGGCGGCTTCATCATCGTGCAAACCGTCCTATTTTGGACGCACCTGCGCCTGCTGGTCTCGGGCAACGTCAGGCTTTCATGGAAAACCATCCTGACCAACATCAACATCCTCTGCATTTTTACCGGACTGCTGATGTTTGCCTTCCAAATCAAACTGCCCCGCCTGATGGACAACACCCTCGCCGCCGTCGGCAGCATGATCGGGCCGGTTGCCATGATTGTTGCCGGAATGCTGATAGCCTCCGTGCCGCCGCACGCGCTTTTGTGTTCGGCAAGGCTGTATGCCGTGGCATTCCTGCGGCTGATTCTGATTCCGCTGATATTGCTTGCCGTCGTCAAACTGTCGGGGCTGGCACACCTCAACGCCCTGTCCGAAACTGTCGTCCTCATCAGCTTTCTCGCCACCATCAGCCCATCGGCGGCAACCATCACGCAAATGGCGGTCGTGTACGGCAACGACGCACGCAAGGCAAGCGCGATTTACGGCATCACTACCCTGCTGTGCGTCATCACCATGCCGCTGATGATTGCGCTTTACCGATACACGGTTTGAACCTTCAAACAAAGATGCCGTCTGAAACCCGAAAAACGGTTTCAGACGGCATCTGCCTTTCATCCTACCAATCGAATTCCGCACACACCGGCGCGTGGTCGCTCGGACGCTCCAGCGCGCGCGTCTCCAAATCGACACGGACATCCTTCAACGCCGCCGCCATCGCAGGCGACACCAAAATATGGTCGATACGCAGGCCCAGTTTGCGTTGGAACATCGCGCCGCGATAGTCGAACCATGTGTAAAACGCGCCTTCGGGATGGACTTGGCGCAGGCTGTCGGTCAGTCCCAAATCCAGCAGGTTTTGAAACCACTGCCGTTCGACGGACGAACAGTGGATTTTTTCGTGCCATTTTTCAGGGTCGTAACAGTCCGCATCGGCAGGCGCGATATTGAAATCGCCCAGCAGCACCAGTTTGCCGTGGCGTGCCATTTCATCGCGGACAAATTCGGTTAACGCGGCAAACCATTGTTCTTTATATTTGAATTTCGGGCTGTCGAGGGCTTCGCCGTTGACGCAATAGACATTGATGACGCGCACGCCGCCGACGGTTGCCGCAATCACGCGCCGTTGTGGATCGTCCGGCAGCGCGGGCAGCCCGATATGCACGTCTTCCGGCGCGTTGCGGCTGACGATTGCCACGCCGTTGTAGGTTTTCTGCCCGCTCCAAACACAGTACCAGCCCATCATCTGCAAGGCGGCTGCGGGAAACTTGTCCTGATCGAGCTTGAGTTCTTGTAAAACAAGAATATCCGGCGGATTGTCGGCAAGCAGGTTTTGCACCTGCGGCAGCCGCACATTGAGCGAATTGACGTTCCAAGTGGTGATTTTCATAACATTTCCGAAAAATGCTGTCTGAAACGTTCAGACGGCAAAAGGAAAGGATTCTAACACTATGCCGCGCGTTTGTTTTCCAAATCGCGAACCGTGTGCAGAATCGCCGCTGCTTCTTCGGAAACCAGGCGGTATTCGATAATGCGGTGGTAACGCGTAAAGTCCACCAGACCGCCCGCCCTCAGGCGGTTCAAATGGCCGGAAACGGCGGTGGCCGGAAGGGATAAGGATTTTGCCAGTTCGGCGATATTGCGTTCGCTGTCCAACAGTTGGATCAGTATCGCCATACGTTCGGGATGCGCCATAAGTTTGAGTATGGTGTGGAGCGGTATTGTGTTCATCGGTATTCCTAAAACCTTTGCCGCCCGCCAAGCGGATTGACGGGCGGCAGATATGGATGATTGTGATTATCTTTATAAATCGTATTATAAATCAAATATTTATGGATGATTGTACAGGATTGTATGTTCCTTTTCCCACTTTTTTTGCAAACAAGCGTAAAGGCGGGCTTTCAGACGGCATAAAACTGCCGCGCCCGTCCTTTCCCCTGCCCTGCCGATGCCTCCGCGCTGTCGGGCAAACAAAATACCTGCCTGAAATGCTGTTTTTTCTAAAGCATCACAACCTTTACGAAAAATGCCGTCTGAAGAATCTTTCAGACGGCATTCCCTCCCTGAGGCAATAACCGGATTACGGTTAAGCGGTTCCTTGTCTGACATATCAGACAACTGCCGACACCCTAAAACTCATGCCACAAAATCCAAACCTATGTCCAGCGATCGGCTGCTGTGGGTCAGATAGCCGAGAGCGATGCCGTCCACGCCGGTTTGCGCCACGCGCTTCAGTCGGTCGAAGCCGATGCCGCCCGATGCTTCGCAATAGACGGTGTGGGAGTGGGCGGTTTGCGTGTGGCAGCGGTTTGCCGCTTCTTTCAGGGTTTCGTCGTCCATGTTGTCCAGCAAAATCCGTTCCGCGCCCGCCGCGATGGCTTCGTCCAGTTGTGCCAACGTGTCCACTTCGACTTCCACGCAGGTCAACGGTCCGACCGCCTGTTTTGCCTGACGAACGGCTTGGGCGATGCTGCCGCAATAGGCGAGGTGGTTGTCTTTGATGAGTACGGCGTCGTCCAAACCCATGCGGTGGTTCACGCCGCCGCCCGCCCTGACGGCGTATTTTTGCAGGACGCGCAGCAGGGGGATGGTTTTGCGGCTGCACACGATGTCTGTACCGTATTCGGCGACTTCGGCAACGGCAAGCGCGGTGGCGGTGGCGATGCCGCTTAAGTGCGTGAGGTAGTTGAGCGCGGTGCGTTCGGCGGCGAGCAGGGCGCGGGCGTTGCCTTCGACGGCGGCAAGCGTCTGACCTGCGCGGACGGTTTGCCCGTCTTGGATTTCAGCTTGAAAGCGGACGGACGGATCCATCGTCTGAAAGGCGAGGCGCGCCAAGTCCATGCCGGCGATGACGCCGTCTTCGCGGCTGACGAGGAAAAGTTTGGCGGTTTTATCGGGCGCGATGACGGCGGCGGACGTAATGTCGCCGCGCCTGCCCAAGTCTTCGCTCAAGGCTTGTTCCACCATGGGGCACAACAGGGTGTCGGGCAGGGGAAAGAGGGTATTTTCAGACGGCATGGGGTTTCCTTTGTTGAAAAAGATTGATGTTGCACCGATGGGCAAAACTTCGTTTGATGTCGTCTGAAAACGGGCTAACGGCTGCCCAGCGGCAATCCGATGTCCGAAATCAGCCTGTCGGGCAGGACGTCGTCGCGGAAGCGGTAAAGCTGCGCAGGACGGCCTTTGCTGCCCGATACGCCGGTATCCGACGGCTCGATGAGGTTTTGCTGCTGAATCTGGCGGCGGAAGTTTTGCTTGTGCAGCAATCTGCCGCTGATGGCTTCGACGCTGTTTTGCAGTTGCAGCAGTGTAAATTCGGGCGGCATCAGTTCGAAAATCACGGGGCGGTATTTGATTTTGGCGCGTAGGCGGGATAAGGCTGTCGCCAGTACGCGGCGATGGTCGTGGCGCATAGGCTGCCCTGTGAGCGTGAAATCAAAGTTTGCCTGCGGCTCGGCGGCTTCCGCTATCAGGCCGCTCTCATACAGCATTTCATAGCGTTGCAAAACGTATTCTTCCGACCAGTTTTCCGGTTCGACCCCCCAACACAAATGAATGCGCTTGAGCCGCTTTTGGCGCACTTCCTCCGTGTCCGCAGAGTTTGCCCAAATGCGCAGGCGGCTGACGATGGTCTCATGTTGCCTACCGGCGCTACGTAAATCTTCCCACGGAAAATAGCAGTAGCAGTCCTGCCATTTCGCGTCGGGATGCAGGATGTTGTCGGCTGCCTCGCGCACCAGTCCCAAATAGCTGACGTATAAGACAGGCAGGCCTTGTTCATTTTGGCGGCTTGTATCTACAAACGTATAAAGCTGTTCTACATAGCCCATAGGCTGTGATGTCTGTTTGGCAACCCACATCCTGACCCCTGCTTGCAGAGAGTGACGAAGCGGTGCAAGCAGGCCATTGGGTAATAGCTCTCCTCTGACAACTGTCAAAACCCTCAAGCTGCCGTTTGTAATGGCGATCAGTACAGGAACCAGCTCGACGATACTTTGCGGATTGGCTGCTGTTTCAGGATAGGCATCCATGCGTAGCTTTCATTCAAGAGAAAACCTTATTGTAAACCAAAGCGGTTTTCAGATGACCTTGCATATTATACTCAATTTGAGCATAATATAAAACTATTTCAAAATATAAACGGCAAACCTTCATGCCGTCTGAAAAACCAGCTACAAGGAAACATCATGCAAACCGCCGCCCGCCGCTCGTTCGACTACGATATGCCACTCATCCAAACGCCGACTTCCGCCTGCCAAATCCGTCAGGCGTGGGCGAAGGTTGCCGACACGCCCGACCGCGAGACGGCAGGCCGTCTGAAAGACGAAATCAAGGCTTTGCTGAAGGAGAAACACGCGGTTTTGGTGGCGCATTATTACGTTGATCCGCTGATTCAGGATTTGGCTTTGGAAACGGGCGGATGCGTGGGCGATTCGCTGGAAATGGCGCGCTTCGGTGCGGAACATGAAGCCGGTACGCTGGTGGTGGCGGGCGTGCGCTTCATGGGCGAGAGCGCGAAAATCCTCTGCCCTGAAAAAACGGTGCTGATGCCTGATTTGGAAGCGGAATGTTCTTTGGATTTGGGTTGTCCGGAAGAAGCGTTTTCAGCGTTTTGCGACCAACATCCCGACCGCACGGTGGTGGTGTACGCCAACACTTCCGCCGCCGTGAAAGCGCGTGCCGATTGGGTGGTAACGTCTTCGGTGGCGTTGGAAATCGTGTCCTATCTGAAATCACGCGGCGAGAAACTGATTTGGGGGTCCGACCGCCACCTCGGCGACTACATCCGCCGCGAAACGGGCGCGGATATGCTGTTGTGGCAGGGTTCGTGCATCGTCCATAACGAATTCAAAGGGCAGGAGCTGGCGGCGTTGAAAGCGGAACACCCCGACGCGGTGGTGCTGGTACATCCAGAATCGCCGCAAAGCGTCATCGAACTGGGCGACGTGGTCGGCTCGACCAGCAAACTGCTGAAAGCCGCCGTATCGCGCCCTGAAAAAAAATTCATCGTGGCGACCGATTTGGGCATCCTGCACGAAATGCAAAAGCAGGCACCCGACAAAGAATTCATCGCCGCGCCGACGGCAGGCAACGGCGGAAGCTGCAAAAGCTGCGCGTTCTGCCCGTGGATGGCGATGAATTCGCTGGGCGGCATCAAATACGCCCTGACAAGCGGACGCAACGAAATCCTGTTGGACAGGAAGCTGGGCGAAGCCGCCAAACTGCCTTTGCAGCGTATGCTCGACTTCGCGGCAGGACTCAAACGCGGGGATGCGTTCAACGGTATGGGGCCCGCCTGATTTACCGTCCATATTGCCGTTTCAGACGACCTCTCAAACAAGGACAACACCATGCAAACCGATTGCGACGTATTGATTGCCGGAAACGGGCTGGCGGCACTGACGCTCGCCCTGTCGCTGCCTGAATCGTTCCGCATCGTCATTTTGTGCAAAAACCGGCTGGACGACACCGCCAGCCGTCATGCGCAAGGCGGGATTGCGGCGGCGTGGTCGGGAGAGGACGACATCGAAAAACACGTTGCCGATACCTTGGAAGCGGGCGCGGGTTTGTGCGACGAAGCCGCCGTCCGCGCCATCCTGCCGCAGGGCAAACCGGCAATCGAATGGCTGCTGGCGCAGGGCGTGGCGTTCGACCGGAATCATAACGGCCTGCACCTGACGCGCGAAGGCGGGCATACCTGCCGCCGAATCGCCCACGTCGCCGATTACACGGGCGAAGCCGTCATGCAGAGCCTGATTGCCCAAATACGCCGCCGCCCGAACATCCGCGTTTGCGAGCGGCAGATGGCGTTGGACGTTCAAACCGAATCAGGCGCGGCGTACGGGCTGACCGTCCTCGACTGCCGAACGCAAGCAACCTACCGCATCCGCGCCCGCCATACCGTACTCGCAGGCGGTGGCTTGGGACAGATTTACGCCGCCACCACCACGCCACCCGAATGCACGGGCGACGCCATCGCCATGGCGATACGCGCAGGCTGCACAGTCGGAAACCTCGAATTTATCCAATTCCACCCCACAGGTTTGGCAAGGCCGTCTGAAAACGGACGCACCTTCCTGATTTCCGAAGCCGTGCGCGGCGAAGGCGGCATCCTGACCAACCAAGCGGGCGAACGGTTTATGCCGCATTACGACCGCCGCGCCGAACTCGCGCCGCGCGACATCGTTGCCCGCGCCATCGCCGCCGAAATCGCCAAACAAACGCAAGACTTCGTCTCGCTCGACATCAGCCGCCAACCCGCAGAGTTCGTCCGTCAGCATTTCCCGTCCATCCATCGGCACTGCCTGTCCCAATGCGGTTTGGACATCACGCGCCAAGCCATCCCCGTCCGCCCCGTTCAACACTACACCTGCGGCGGCATCCAAACCGACCCCTGCGGCAGAACCTCCCTGCCGCAGCTCTACGCCTTAGGCGAAACCGCCTGCACAGGGCTGCACGGAGCCAACCGCCTCGCCAGCAACTCCCTGCTCGAATGCGTCGTTACCGCCAGACTTGCCGCCCAAACCATCGCGGACGGACAAGCATTCCAAGCCAAAACGTCTCCAAGGCCGTCTGAAAACCCCTCCGCCGAAGCAGGCATCTTTGCAGACGACCTTCAAAACACATTCAGCCGCCCCGTCCTGCAAGCCTTCAACCAACGCCATCTGGGCATCCTACGCAACGATACCGGCCTGCGCCGCGCCATCGCCCAACTGCGGCTTTGGAAGCAAAATCAAGCCGAACCGCACACCGCGTCCGAATACGAAAACCGCAACCTACTCGAATGCAGCCTCGCCGTCGCCCAAGCCGCATACGCAAGGCGGCAAAACATCGGCGCGCATTTTAATAGTGATTGTTAAGGTTGGCAGGTCAGAGAAAATCGTTCAAATAAATTTGAATAGCATGGTTAAGAAATTGGCATTCGGTTTTTAGGGTTGCGTAAGTTGGGTTATCAATCTGTTCTAAAAGCAGAAAGGCCGTCTGAAACACTGTTCAGACGGCCTTTTACTTCCTTAACACTTTATCTGACGCGTTTTACCTGCCCGACTGTGCCCACACGTTTTGCAGGTAGGCGTAGGTCAGCTCGGCGGTATCGGACACCAGCGCGATGTCGCTGCCCAAGTCTTCGGCTTTGCCCACGCCGATAGGCAAGGCGCCGGCGGCTTTGATGGCGGCTACTCCTGCTGCTGCGTCTTCGATGCCGATGCAGCGGCGGATGTCCGCGCCCACGCCCTCGGCTGCGGCGAGGAAGATGTCGGGGGCGGGTTTGGAATGCGCGACGGCGGCAGGGTCGGCAATGGCGTCGAAGAAGTGGGTCAGCCCCATGCGTTCGAGCAGGAAGGGGCCGTTTTTACTGGCGGACGCGAGGGCGATTTTTTTGCCGTTTGCCCTCAATGCTTCCAGCAGCGGCAAAATGCCGGGGTACACGTCTTCGGGTTTGACTGCCTGAATCATCTCGACGTAGTTGTCGTTTTTGCGGTGGGTCAGTTCGGCGAACTCGGTTTCGCCGACGGTTTTGCCGCCGTGCGCGAGGATGCGTTTGAGCGAATCGTCGCGCGACACGCCTTTGAGCTGCTCGTTAAACTTGCGGTCGATGCTGATGCCCAGTTCTTCGGCGAGCTTTTTCCATGCGCGGTAATGGTATTCGGCGGTATCGGTGATGACACCGTCGAGGTCAAAGAGCACTGCGGTGAAAGTCATTTTGCACCTTCCTTATTTTTCCAACGCGACGGTGTGGCTGCCGTTGAGTGTGATGTCTTTGTCGTACACCTGCAATTCGAGCGGCTCGCCTTTGAGCAGGGTGAAGACGACGTTTTCTTTGCCGACGGCGACTTTAATCAGACGGCCTCGGTAGTTGATGTGGAAGGCGTAGCCTGTCCACGCGCCCGGCAGGAACGGAGCGAAGCTGAGTTTGCCGCCCCAGGTTTTCATTTGGGCGAAACCTTGGACGATGGCGAGCCACGAGCCGGTCATAGAAGTAATGTGCAGGCCGTCTTCGGTGTCGTTATTGTAGTTGTCCAAGTCCAGACGGGCGGTGCGCTGGTACATTTCCACGGCTTTTTCTTCTTTGCCCAGTTCGGCGGCAAGGATGGCATGAATACACGGCGACAACGAGCTTTCATGCACGGTCATCGGTTCGTAGAAGTCGAAGTTGCGACGTTTTTCGTCCATATTGAAACAGTCGCCGAAGAAATAGATGCCTTGCAAGACGTCTGCCTGTTTGATGAAGGGCGAACGCAGGATTTTGTCCCACGACCATTTCTGGTTGAGCGGCAAATCATCGGGCGAAAGCGCGGACACTGGGCGGATGTCTTTGTCGAGGAAGCCGTCGTGCTGCACGAATACGCCGAGTTCTTCGTCATGCGGACGGTACATATTCGCGCTGATGTCCGCCCATTTTTCCAACTCGTCGGCACGCACGTTCAAATCCGGACGCGGGTATTTCGCCAGGGCTTCGCGGGTGTAGTCCAATACCCATGCGGCGAGGGTGTTGGTGTACCAGTTGTTGTTGATGTTGTTTTCGTATTCGTTCGGGCCGGTTACGCCGTGAATCATGTATTTGCCGTTGCGTTTGGAGAAGTGGACGCGGTCCGCCCAGAAGCGGGACACTTCGACCAAGACTTCCAAGCCTTCTTTGGCAAGATAGCTTTCGTCGCCGGTGTAGTTGGTGTAGTTGTAGATGGCATAAGGAATCGCGCCGTTGCGGTGGATTTCCTCGAAGGTGATTTCCCATTCGTTGTGGCACTCGATGCCCGTAAACGTTACCATCGGATAGAGTGCGCCCGCCAAGCCCTGTTCGCGCGCGTTGTGTTGCGCCTGCGGCAGTTGGTTGCGGCGGTATTGCAGCAGGTTGCGGGTAACTTCGGGTTCCGCCAGTGCGAGGTAGAGCGGCACGGCGTAGGCTTCGGTGTCCCAATAGGTCGCGCCGCCGTATTTTTCGCCGGTAAAGCCTTTCGGGCCGATGTTCAGACGCGCGTCTTCGCCGTAGTAGGTGGAGAACAGTTGGAACAGATTGAAACGGATGCCTTGCTGCGCTTCGTCGCTGCCTTCGATGACCACGTCGGCGATTTCCCAACGGTGCAGCCAGCCTGCTTTGTGCGCGTCCAGCAAGGTTTCAAACGTAACGCCTGCGATTTTTTCCGACAAGGCACGGCCTGCGGCTTTCACTGCTTCCAAGCCCTGATAATCGCGGCTGGTGGTAACAATAACCCGTTTTTCAAAGATTTCGGGCGTGCTGCCGACTTCGGCCTCGAAAGAATTAGAAACTTGCCAGTCGGTTTGGCTGCCGCCGAGGGCTTTGAAGCTGCCGGCGAAGGTTTGCTCGGCGTTGACGATGAATTGTTCCACGCCGAAAGGATTGGCGACGGTTTGGGTGGCAATGTAGGAGAGGCCGTCTGAAACGCCTTTGTCCAATACCTGCCAGAATTTTTCTTCGTAGTTGGAGTCTTCGTTTTTCACGTCGGCATCGATGATGGCATCAATGCGGACTTGGTGGGTTTTACCGTCAACGGATACGGCTTCCCAGCGGATGACCGCCAGCTCTTTTTGTGCGACAGACAGGAATTTGCACACATCGAAACGCACGCCGAATACGGTGAACGAGCGGCGCAACACGCCGTGCTGCATATCGAGTTCGACGGAGAAGCCGGCAACGTCGTTTTTCGCCAAGTCCACTTCCTGCCCGTCGACAAAGATTTTGACTTTGCTGAAATTGAACGCGTTGATGGCTTTGCCGAAATATTTGGGATAGCCGTTTTTCCACCAGCCGACGCGGGTTTTGTCGGGGAACCACACGCCGGCGATGTAGGTGCCCAAGTGGCTGTCGGCGGAGTAGGTTTCCTCAAAGCTGCCGCGCATACCCATATAGCCGTTGCCCAAGCTGGTCAGGCTCTCTTGCAGCCGTTTGTGTTCTTTTTCCAGCTTTGCCGAACGCAGCGTCCAAGGGCTGATTTCCATGGTTCTTGTATACATTTATGAAGCTCCTGTTATTAAAATTGTAAGTTCGGCAAAGGTTTCAGACGGCCTTTGCCGATGGTATGGATGGATTATTCGCCGTGGGTCTCTTTAATCAGACATACTGAGAAGGCTCCCAGCAGCAAGACTGCGCCTGCAACCAAGAACATGGTTGCCTGATGGCTGCCCAGCATAGGGAAGAGGATAAAGCTCAACAGCGAAGCGACGATCTGGGGCATACAGATAGAACCGTTAAACAAGCCCAAGTAAGTGCCCATATATTTGCCCGACAAGGCGTTGGTTACAATCGTCAGCGGATACGTGATGATGCCCGCCCACGCGATGCCGATTAAGGTATAAGACAGAATCAGTGCGTATTGATTGTGAATGAAGAAGATAGAGAAGAAACCGAGCGCACCTAAAGCCAAACAGCCGAAATAACCCGCCTTATGGTATTGATTCGGCACTTTTGCCAGAATAAACGAGCAGATAACGGCAGCAACCGACTGCACCGCCGCCAATACGCCGTACCAGTTGCCCGCCTCCTGATAACCCACGGAAGAGGCATCGGTTGTCTGCCAAACGTTTTCCGCAATCGCGCCTGCCGAGTAAGTCCACATATATTGGAAAGCGAACCAGCAGAAAAACTGCACCAGAGTAACCGTCCAAAACGCTTTGGGCGCGGTTTTCAAAAGTTCGAACCAGTTGGCTTTTTCCTGATTCGCAGCGACATCGATGCCGTGGTAGCGGGCGTAGGTTTCCGGGTCGTATTCCTTCACTTTGAAAATCGTAAACGCGCCGGTAATCACCAGCAATGCCGCACCCACATAAAACGCCACGACCACGGTTTGCGGAATCACGCCTTTCTCGGCGGTATTCGCCAAACCGATATACGCGAACACAAACGGCAGGATCGCCGCCACGACCGCGCCGGTATTCGCCAAAAAGCTCTGAATCCCGTAGGCGTAGCTTTTCTGCTCCTCGTTGACCATATCGCCGACCATCATCTTAAACGGCTGCATCGCCATATTGGAAGACACGTCCAGCAGCGCAATCATCAGCGCGCCGAACGACAAAGCCGCCAAAGAAGCGTAGCCGAAACCGAAGCTGCCCGAGTTCGGCATCAAAATCATCACGATGACCGCAATCAGCGTGCCGTAAAACAGATACGGCAGGCGGCGGCCGCCCAATCGCGGCATCCAAGTGCGGTCGGAGTAATAACCGACAATCGGCTGCACCAGCATCCCCGCCAGCGGCGGCAGGATAAAGAACCAGCCCAAATTATGCGGGTCTGCGCCTAAAGTTTGAAAAATGCGGCTCATCTGCGAGCTTTGCAGGGTAAAGGCCGTCTGAACGCCGAGATAGCCGAAGCTCAACATCCAAATCGTGCTTTTTGCCAGCGCGGGCAAACCTTGTTTTGCTGTTTGAGGCGTATATTCCGACATAAGGTAAATCCTTTTTTGATTTGAAAAGTATAGTGGATTAAATTTAAACCAATACGGCGTTGCCTCGCCTTAGCTCAAAGAGAACGATTCTCTAAGGTGCTGAAGCACCAAGTGAATCGGTTCCGTACTATCTGTACTGTCTGCGGCTTCGTCGCCTTGTCCTGATTTTTGTTAATCCACTATATTTGCTTTGGAAAATCCGAAATGGTTGCCGGTGCGGCGATTCCCTATCATTATTATTTTTTTTGTCTGTATAATTTCAAAGGGATAGGCGGATTTTATGAATCCTGCCCGATTTTGGCAATACCGGTTCGCGGATAAACTGGCTTAAATCAAATTATCGGTTAAAATGGCCGTCTGAAATTTGTTTGACGGAAATGAGAAAACTATGTCCCAACAATACGTCTATTCTATGCTGCGCGTAAGCAAGGTTGTGCCGCCGCAGAAAACCATCATTAAAGATATTTCCCTTTCTTTCTTCCCCGGCGCGAAAATCGGTTTGCTCGGTTTGAACGGCGCGGGCAAGTCCACCGTGCTGCGGATTATGGCGGGTGTGGATAAGGAATTTGAGGGCGAAGCCGTGCCGATGGGCGGCATCAAAATCGGCTACCTGCCGCAAGAGCCTGAGCTTGATCCTGAGAAAACCGTGCGAGAGGAAGTGGAAAGCGGTTTGGGCGAAGTGGCGGCGGCGCAGAAACGTTTGGAAGAAGTGTATGCCGAGTACGCCAGTCCTGATGCGGATTTTGACGCGCTGGCGGAAGAGCAGGGCCGCTTGGAAGCGATTATTGCGGCAGGTTCGTCCACGGGCGGCGGTGCGGAACACGAATTGGAAATCGCCGCCGACGCGCTGCGCCTGCCGGAATGGGATGCCAAAATCGATAATTTGTCCGGCGGTGAAAAACGCCGCGTTGCCTTGTGCAAACTCTTGTTGAGCAAGCCCGATATGCTTTTGCTGGACGAGCCGACCAACCACTTGGATGCGGAATCGGTCGAGTGGCTGGAGCAATTTCTCGTGCGCTTCCCCGGCACAGTCGTTGCGGTAACGCACGACCGCTACTTCCTCGACAACGCCGCCGAATGGATTTTGGAACTCGACCGCGGCCATGGTATTCCGTGGAAAGGCAATTACTCGTCTTGGCTGGAGCAGAAAGAAAAACGCTTGGAAAACGAGGCAAAATCCGAAGCCGCACGCGTGAAGGCGATGAAGCAGGAATTGGAATGGGTGCGCCAAAATGCCAAAGGCCGCCAAGCCAAGTCCAAAGCGCGTTTGGCGCGTTTTGAAGAAATGAGCAACTACGAATACCAAAAACGCAATGAAACGCAGGAAATCTTCATTCCCGTCGCCGAGCGTTTGGGTAACGAAGTGATTGAATTTGTGAATGTTTCCAAATCGTTCGGCGACAAAGTGCTGATTGACGATTTGAGCTTCAAAGTGCCTGCGGGCGCGATTGTCGGCATCATCGGCCCGAACGGCGCGGGTAAATCGACGCTGTTCAAAATGATTTCGGGCAAAGAGCAGCCTGATTCCGGCGAAGTGAAAATCGGGCAAACCATGAAAATGAGCCTGATCGACCAAAGCCGCGAAGGTTTGCAAAACGACAAAACCGTGTTCGACAACATTGCCGAAGGTCGCGACATTTTGCAGGTCGGACAGTTTGAAATCCCCGCCCGCCAATATTTGGGACGCTTCAACTTTAAAGGCAGCGACCAAAGCAAAATCGCAGGGCAGCTTTCCGGCGGCGAACGCGGACGTTTGCACTTGGCAAAAACCTTGTTGAGCGGCGGCAATGTATTGCTGCTGGACGAACCGTCTAACGACCTCGACGTAGAAACCCTGCGCGCGCTAGAAGACGCATTGCTGGAATTTGCCGGTAGCGTGATGGTGATTTCGCACGACCGCTGGTTCCTCGACCGCATCGCCACGCATATCTTGGCGTGTGAAGGCGACTCCAAATGGGTGTTCTTCGACGGTAACTATCAGGAATACGAAGCCGATAAGAAACGCCGACTCGGCGAAGAAGGCGCGAAACCGAAACGCATCAAATACAAACCGGTAACGCGTTAACCTCCGAAACAATGCCGTCTGAAAGGCTTTCAGACGGCATTTTTACAAGGCAGCACCGTTTAAAACAGCATTGCAATCCTCAAGACAATCAAGGTCATCACCGCAGCCGCCATATCGTCCGCCATAATGCCCGAACCGCCGTGCAGATTCTTGTCAAACCAACCGACGGGGGGCGGTTTGAGCGCGTCAAACAGACGGAATAGGACAAATGCCGCCAGCCACCACGTCCACCTGAACGGCACAAACGCCAGCACAAACATCATCGCGACAATCTCGTCCCAAACAATCCCACCGTGGTCGCTGACACCCGTTTCACGTTCCGCATAAGCGCAAATGCGTATGCCCCACATAAACAGCACGATACACAAAAAAGCCAGCAGCCATCCGTCCACACCCGCTAATATCAACACAAACGCCAAAGGCAATGCCGCCAAAGTTCCGAAGGTACCCGGCGCAAACGGAGCAAGCCCGCTGCCGAAACCAAATGCCAAAAAACACAACGGCCGTTTCAACAGCCACGCAAAGTCAGGTTTAAAATCAGCCAAAATGATCGAATCCTAAAGAATGTAGTTCCAATTCCCTGCCGTCGGCATCTAAAACCTTCAGACGGCATCCTCCGTTGATTTTGCCGATGCGCGTTACCGGCACGCCGCACCGTTCCGCCGCATCAAGCACGCGGCTGTGGCAACTTTCCGATGCGGTAAAAACCAGCTCGTAATCATCACCTCCCGCCAAAGTATAAGACAGCCATTGCGCTCGGGGTAAAATATCTTTCAATACAGATAAAGACGGCAGCGAATCGGCCCAAATTTCTGCCCCCACGCCGGAAGCGGTCAGGATATGCCCCAAATCTTGCGCGAGGCCGTCTGAAACATCCTGCGCCGCCCGGGCAAACGGCAGCAAGGCAAGCCCCAGCCCAACCCTTGGCTCGGGGCGGAGCAGCTTTTGTTCGCATTCGGCAAACACATCATCCGGCAACACACACCGTTTCAGACGGCAGTTCAAAGCCGCCGCCGCCATACCGACACGCCCCGACACCCAAATATCGTCGCCCGCAACCGCCGCATCACGCCGCAATGCCCTACCCTTCGGCAATTCGCCGATAATGGTTACATTGAACGCCATATCGCCCTTGGTCGTATCGCCGCCGATTAAGGTGATACCGAACTTTCCCGCCAAACCGAAAAAACTGCCGCAAAACCGTTCCAGCCATACTTCATCCAATTCGGGCAACGCCGCGCTCAGCAGCACCCAACGCGGTATCGCACCCATCGCCGCCATATCTGAAATATTGACGGCCAAAACCTTCCAAGCTAAGTCTTCAGGTTTGACATCTGCAAAAAAATGCCTGTCCTTCAAAAGCATATCCGCACTGAAACACAAATCGAAGCCTTCACGCGGGCGGACAATCGCCGCATCGTCGCCTATGCCCAATACGACATCCTTATCCGTGCCTGTTTGCAAATACCGTTTGATGAAGTCGAATTCTTTCATGTCGCAAAATATCCGAACGCACCGCCATGTTGATTTTTATTAATCTGCTGTATTTTACACAGTACCGCACATAAAACGCAGCACCGCGTACAGCACTGATTTGAGAGAGTTTGTTCCCTCACAAACAAATCCAAATTCTATCGCCTTCAAAACCGGAGTTTCAAGCACCAGGAAAATTTTGATGAAGCATAAACCCTACCCCATATTCTGACAATAACCGTTTCCGCAAGCATCCTAAAAACAAACCCCGCAAAAGCGGGGTTTGTTTTGTTTCATCAGAACCGATTAGAGTTTGATACGTAAACCTCTTCTCTTATACAGAAGAGGAATCCAACCCTACCCATCGGCAAGATGCTTTTAAAGCTTATTGTTGGGTGTGAACATGAGCCGGCGCAACCTGACGGGTTACGATGCTGCGGATTTTCACGTCAACACGGCGGTCAGGTTCGATACATGCAATCAGAGCCTCACGTTTTTTGGCTTTAGAGGCTTTTGCACCCAGTTTGGCAACTTCAGCTTCACAAACTTGAGTCATTTGCGCTTGAGATTCGCCCAAGCCGACAGCAGAAGTTTTAGAAGCAGGCACACCGTTGCTGACCAGGTAGTTTGCCACTACGTTGGCGCGACGCTCGGACAGAGCCTGGTTGTATTTTTCAGAACCCATGAAGTCGGTATGACCTTCAACACGTACGGATTGTACGTTGGTTTGACCCAGGCGTTGGGCCAATACTTTCAGGTTGTCTTGGGCTTCGGCACGCAGTACGTCTTTGTCGAAACCGAACAGGGTTTTGGCAGACAGAGAAACGGTTTCGTCAACATATTGCGGAGCCTGCTCTACAACAGCAACAGGAGCCGGTTCAACTGCATCGCCACACTCTACGCGACCTTGGGTTGCTTTGTCGAAGTAAGTGTTTTTCCAGCATTCGCCGTAGTTGTTGCGTACGACTTCTTGTGATTGGCCGCTCACGGTATAACCGTGGATATGGGCTTCGCTCGCCATAGCAGTGCCGGAAGCGAGCAATGCAACGAATAATGCGCTTAATTTCAGCTGTTTGGTCATTTTATTCCCTCATTAAATTTGTACAGCAGATACAGAAGCAACTGCTGAATTGCCAACATACAGGCCGCTGTAGAAACATGGCGGCAAATCGGATATTTCAGTCTCCACTATAAAGAAGCAGGGGGCGGACTGTCAATACTCAACGCCTGAAAACAACCGTAAAACAGCCTGTTTCCTGATAGTCTATCATGCCGAAAAATCAATTCCGTGTCATTACTTTAGGGGGATTTTTTCCATATCGCACGATTGCCGTTGCACAAAAACAACAAACACAACGGCAAAGCCCCATACCGTAACGGCAAGAAAATATGATAAATTATAAACAATGTTCAGCCACCCGACACAGACCCACACCGACCCGACATGAAATTACAGCAATTAAAATACGCCTTAGAAGTTTACCGGCACAACCTGAACGTTTCCGAAGCGGCCGAAGCCTTATTCACATCACAACCCGGCATCTCCAAACAAATCAAATTGCTGGAAGAAGAAATCGGCATTCAGATTTTTATCCGCAGCGGCAAGCGCGTGGTTTCGGTCTCGCAGCCGGGCAAGGTGGTTTTGGATATTGCAGAACGTATTTTGCGCGATGTTCAGAACATTAAAAATATCGGCAGCGAGTTTACCGGACACGACAGCGGCTCGCTGACGGTTGCTACGACGCATACTCAGGCGCGTTATGCCCTACCGTTGATTGTTGCCGATTTCGTGAAACGCTACCCGAAAGTCAATCTGACCATCAAACAGGGAAGCCCTGCCGCCATCGCCCAAATGGTTACTTCGGGAGAGTCTGATTTGGCAATTGTTACAGAGCGTATAGACGACCATCCCGAACTGGGCAAACTCCCCTGCTATGACTGGACACACGCGGTGATTATACCGAACGACCACCCCTTGCTCGAATGCAGGAATCCCCTCCGCATTGAAGATTTAGCGAGGTTTCCGCTGATTACTTATGAATTTGCATTCAATGCGGGCAGCAGCATCGCGCGGGCATTCTCCAAAGCCCGTTTGGAACGGCCGGATGTCGCATTGGCGGCGGCGGATACGGACGTATTGAAGACTTATGTGCGCTTGGGTTTGGGCGTGGGACTGATGGCGAAAATGGCCTACAACCCGGATACGGACGGCGATTTGCAGCTTGTGGATGCGGCACACCTGTTCGAGCCGTCGCCGACGTGGATTGCTTTGCGCAGCGATACTTACTTGCGCGGATATGCCTACGACTTTATCCAAGCGTTTGCGCCGCACCTGACACGCGAGAAGGTGGACAGGATTCTGTACACGCCCATCAGCGAGGATTTTTCGATTTAGGCGGCTGCCGGTTTTCAGACGGCACTTTGCGGCAGATAAAACAAACAGGGCAGATGTTTTCGTCTGCCCTGTGTTTATTGAGAATGCCGTCTGAAATGCTCGTACAGGTTAATCAAATGGCGTGCGAACAACCGGATACCATCTTTTTCAGCACTTGCAGATTAAGAATCTTGATGTGTTTGTGTTCGACGGAAATCAATCCTTCCTGATGAAACTTGGACAATGTGCGGCTGACGGTTTCGAGTTTCAGCCCGAGATAGCTGCCGATTTCTTCGCGGGACATTCTTAAGATGAAGTCGTTGGCGGCGAAACCGCGCGAGTAGAGCCTTTGGGAAAGGTTCAGCAGGAAGGCGGCAATCCGTTCTTCGGCGCGCATATTGCCCAACAGCAGCATAACACCTTGATCGCGCACGATTTCACGGCTCATCATGCGGAAGAAGTGGGTACGCAGGCTGGGGATGTTCTGCCCCAGTTCTTCGATGTGGGTAAACGGCAGCTCGCATACCTCGCTGTCTTCCAAGGCGACCGCATCGCAACTGTGCACATGGGAACAGATGCCGTCCATGCCGATGAGTTCGCCCGACATAAAGAAACCCGTTACCTGATCGCGACCGTCCTGACTGGCGACGGTTGTTTTAAAGAAGCCCGAACGGATGGCAAAGAGCGAAGTAAAGGCTTCGCCGGCACGGAACAGGTATTCGCCTTTTTTCAGGCGGCGGCTTTGGCGGATGACGGCATCGAGTTGGCTGAACTCGTTGGGCAGCAATCCGACAGGCAGACAAAGTTCCCGCAAAGAACAGGAAGAACACAAGGTTTTCATCTGATGTGTAGTATTATGCGAAGCCATACCGTACCTTTTCGTGTGTTTTGCCCCATCCCGATTATGTGCTTGTTGACACATATCAAGACAGGTTTATCATACTGTGGCATTCTACCAAACTATCCAAAATTTGACTAACATCATAAAACCGCACACACACCATGAAAATTATTCAGATACAGAACAATCACAATGTAAACGATGACCGCCCCGAGTTTGACCGCGAACTGATTGCCAGCCTGCCCGCCAGCGGCCCGCGCTATACTTCCTACCCTACCGCCGACCGTTTCCACGACGGTTTCCGCGAAGGCGAATATATCAAAGCTTTACATTTGCGCGGTATGGGCGCGTTAAACAAACCGCTTTCCCTTTACATTCACATTCCGTTCTGCAACACCATCTGCTACTACTGCGGCTGCAACAAAATCATCACCAAAGACAAAAGCCGCGCCGATGCCTACATCGAATATCTTGAAAAAGAAATGGAACTGCTCGCTCCACATCTGAACGGACGGCACCAGCTTGCCCAACTGCACTTCGGCGGCGGCACGCCGACCTTTTTGAGCGACGAACAGATCGAACGTGTCTTCCGCATGATCCGCAAACATTTCGAACTGATACCGTCCGGCGAATACTCCATCGAAATCGACCCGCGCAAAGTCAGCCGCGACACCGTCCTCATGCTCGGCAGACTCGGTTTCAACCGTATGAGTGTCGGCATTCAGGATTTCGACCCCAAAGTGCAGGCGGCAGTCAACCGCATCCAAAGCTACGAAGAAACCAAAGAAGTCATCGATGCCGCCCGTGAGGCAGGGTTCAAATCCGTCAGCGTCGATTTGATTTACGGCCTGCCGCATCAGACTTCTGAAAGCATCAAAACCACCATCGATACCGTTTTGTCGCTCGATCCCGACCGCCTCGCCCTTTACCACTACGCCCACCTGCCGCACGTGTTCAAACCGCAACGCCGCATCGATACCGCCGCCGTCCCCGACAGCGAAGAGAAACTCGATATGCTGCAATACTGCGTCCAAACCCTGACAGAGCGCGGCTACGTCTTCATCGGCATGGACCACTTCGCCAAACCTGACGACGAACTCTCCATCGCCCTCAAAGAAGGCTTCCTCCAGCGCAACTTCCAAGGCTATTCGACCTACGCGGATTGCGATTTGGTCGCCATCGGCGTGTCGTCCATCGGCAAAATCGGCAGTACCTATTCCCAAAACGAACGCGACATCGATGCCTACTATGCCGCCATCGACGAAGGCAGACTGCCCATCATGCGCGGCTACCAGCTCAATCAGGACGACATCCTGCGCCGCAATATCATTCAGGATTTGATGTGCCGCTTCGCGCTCGACTACCGGATTTACGAAAGTATGTTCGGCATCCCGTTCGACCGCTACTTCAAAGACGAACTGGCGGATTTGGAAAAACTCGCCGGTTTGGGATTGGTGCGCCTGAACAGCCACGGGCTGACCGTTACCCCGAAAGGACGCTTCCTCATCCGCAACATCGCCATGGTGTTCGACTACCACCTGCGCCACAAGGAAACCAAAGCGAAATATTCACAAACAGTGTGATTGCAGCCAACGTACAAATGCCGTCTGAAAGGCTTTTTCAGACGGCATTTTACTGCCGGCAGGATAAGTGTTTTCAAGAACAGGCGGCGGCATATCATAACGTTCCGCACCTTTGTATTCGACCGTTCCGAAACCAAGATATAGTGGATTAAATTTAAACCAGTACAGCGTTGCCTCGCCTTGCCGTACTATCTGTACTGTCTGCGGCTTCGTCGCCTTGTCCTGATTTTTGTTAATCCACTATACCAAACGGCATATCCCGACAGAACAGATTGTGCATAAGGCACAAGCCCGCACATTCCATCAACAAAATGCCGTCTGAACACAGGTTCAGACGGCATCAGTATTTTACAATCAGAACACTGCCTGCAAAATCAAATAGCTGACTACCGACAGGACGGCGGCTGCAGGCAGGGTAATGACCCACGCCAAACCGATGGGCTTCATCAGTTTCCAATTGGCATTACGGTTGACCAGACCGATACCGAGTACCGCGCCGACCAAGATATGCGTACTGGAAACAGGCAGCCCCATCAGCGACGCACCCATCACAACGGAGGCGGCGGACAGTTCGGCGGTAAAACCCGAGGCGGGGTGCATTTCCGCCAAACTCGTACCGACGGTTTTAATCACCTCTTTACCGACAAACCACAAACCGACAATCAGCGCGATGCCGAAAGTCAGCATCGCAATCGGGGGGACGGAGGTTTGCGCGGCAACGCTGTTCGTCCGCAAAACATCCATAATCGCGGCAAACGGGCCGATGGCGTTGGCGATATCGTTCGCACCGTGGCTGAATGCGAAGCCGCAGGCGGTAAAGACCTGCATCCATGAAAACATCTGAAAGGTCGATTTGCCCAAGTCTTTACGCTTGAGGCTTTTGGCAAACACAAACGTCCCCATCCACACCGCCGCGCCTATCATAAAGATGGTCAGGAAGCTGTTGACGTTGCTCATCCCCAAATGCAGGTTTTTCAAGCCCTTGAAAATCAGCATGGCAGAAATCATCATCGCGCCGAACGAAGCGATAAAGGGAACCCAAGAATGCAGCGCCTTGTAGGAATCGACATTGTCTTTGCGGTTGTCGAACACATACAGCCCGCGATAATACTCGGATTGCAGCTCTTGCGGATCGAATTCGGGCTCGTCGTAAATTTGCGCGTCGTGCGCCATTTTGGTGGCGTATTCGACTTTTTCGGCTTCGGTCAAACCCTCGAAAAACAAGCGGTGTTGTTCTTTATACGCCTTTTTTTCCTGCTTGATGCCCTTGAGCGTGCCTTCCGCCCAAGCGTTGTAATCTAAGACGTTTTTCTTGACGCGCGAAAACAGGAAATAGGACACCGCGCCGCCCAACACGGGCGACAATACCCAAGACATTCCGATTTCGCCCAGCTTGCCCCACCGTATCAACGCCACCCCGTCCGCATTATGCGTAAACGCCATACACAACGCACTTCCGACGATGCCGCCGATAATCGCGTGCGTCGTCGAAACCGGCAGGCCTTTGCGAGACGCGAACAGCAGCCACAATGCCGCCGCCAAAAGTGCGGACATCATAATAAACACAAACTGTATGGGTTCGAGGTCCATACCGTTCAGATTGACGATGCCTTTACGTATGGTATCGGTTACCTCGCCGCCCGCGATGACCGCGCCGCTGACTTCAAACACCGCCGCAATCAGCAAAGCCTGCGGAATGGTCAGCGTGCCGGAACCGACGCTGGTGCCGAAAGAATTGGCAATATCGTTGCCGCCGACGTTGAACGCCATAAACACGCCGAACATCGTGGCAATGATGAAAAGCACGCTGTTATTGTAGTGGGTATAACCCAAACCCCAATAGATAAAATAGCCGACTATGCCTACCAGCATGGCGGCAAAGACGGCGTTAATCAGTTTCAAGTTCGCACTCATTTGAGTTTGAGCCATGGAAGATTCCTTAGTAAACACAGAAGGGTTTTCGCGGATATTGTAACCTTTTGCAATCCGTCTTGAAACATTTATTTACACTGCGGCGGCAAATCGGTATACGAGCGTCAATACACGTTAAAATGGCGTTTTGCACACGGTTTGGGAGCGGAAATGGAAACACAGCTTTACATCGGCATTATGTCGGGAACCAGTATGGACGGGGCGGATGCCGTGCTGGTACGGATGGACGGCGGCAAATGGCTGAGCGCGGAAGGGCACACCTTTACCCCCTACCCCGACAGGTTGCGCCGAAAATTGCTGGATTTGCAGGATACGGGCGCAGACGAACTGCACCGCAGCAGGATTTTGTCGCAAGAACTCAGCCACCTATATGCGCAAACCGCCGCCGAACTGCTGTGCAGTCAAAACCTCGCACCGTGCGACATTACCGCCCTCGGCTGCCACGGGCAAACCGTCCGACACGCGCCGGAACACGGTTACAGCGTACAGCTTGCCGATTTGCCGCTGCTGGCGGAACTGACTCAGATTTTTACCGTCGGCGACTTCCGCAGCCGCGACCTTGCGGCCGGCGGACAAGGTGCGCCGCTCGTCCCCGCCTTTCACGAAGCCCTGTTCCGCGATGACAAAGAAACACGCGTGGTACTGAACATAGGCGGGATTGCCAACATCAGCGTACTCCCCCCCGACGCACCCGCCTTCGGCTTCGACACAGGGCCGGGCAATATGCTGATGGACGCGTGGACGCAGGCACACTGGCAGCTGCCTTACGACAAAAACGGTGCAAAGGCGGCACAAGGCAACATATTGCCGCAACTGCTCGACAGGCTGCTCGCCCACCCGTATTTCGCACGACCCCACCCCAAAAGCACGGGGCGCGAACTGTTTGCCCTAAATTGGCTCGAAACCTACCTTGACGGCGGCGAAAACCGATACGACGTATTGCGGACGCTTTCCCGTTTTACCGCGCAAACCGTTTTCGACGCCGTCTCATACGCAGCGGCAAATGCCCGTCAAATGTATATTTGCGGCGGCGGCATCCGCAATCCTGTTTTAATGGCGGATTTAGCAGAATGTTTCGGCACACGCGTTTCCCTGCACAGCACCGCCGAACTGAACCTCGATCCGCAATGGGTGGAGGCGGCCGCATTTGCGTGGTTGGCGGCGTGTTGGATTAATCGCATTCCCGGTAGTCCGCACAAAGCAACCGGCGCATCCAAACCGTGTATTTTGGGCGCGGGATATTATTATTGAGCGCAAATGCCGTCTGAAAGCCCGTTCCGCCGTTCAGACGGCATTTTTGCCCCTTTCGTTTACAAAACCTTAAAATCCCTTTACACTCAAACCCGTTCAACATCAAACAAACCCCGCCATGAAAATCCTGCTCCTCCTCATCCCCATCGTCCTCACCGCCTGCGGCACACTGACCGGCATTCCCGCTCACGGCGGCGGCAAACGCTTTGCCGTCGAACAAGAACTCGTCGCCGCATCGTCCCGCGCCGCCGTCAAAGAAATGGACTTGTCCGCCCTGAAAGGACGCAAAGCCGCCCTTTACGTCTCCGTTATGGGCGACCAAGGTTCGGGCAACATAAGCGGCGGACGCTACTCTATCGACGCACTGATACGCGGCGGCTACCACAACAACCCCGAAAGTGCCACCCGATACAGCTACCCCGCCTACGACACTACCGCCACCACCAAATCCGACGCGCTCTCCAGCGTTACCACTTCCACATCGCTCTTAAACGCCCCCGCCGCCGCCCTGACTAGAAACAGCGGACGCAAAGGCGAACGCTCCGCCGGACTGTCCGTCAACGGTACGGGCGACTACCGCAACGAAACCCTGATTACCAATCCCCGCGACGTTTCCTTCCTGACCAACCTCATTCAAACCGTCTTCTACCTGCGCGGCATCGAGGTCGTACCGCCCGAATACGCCGACACCGACGTATTCGTAACCGTCGACGTATTCGGCACCGTCCGCAGCCGTACCGAACTGCACCTCTACAACGCCGAAACCCTTAAAGCCCAAACCAAGCTCGAATATTTCGCCGTCGACCGCGACAGCCGGAAACTGCTGATTGCCCCTAAAACCGCCGCCTACGAATCTCAATACCAAGAACAATACGCCCTTTGGACCGGCCCTTACAAAGTCAGCAAAACCGTCAAAGCTTCAGACCGCCTGATGGTCGATTTCTCCGACATCACCCCCTACGGCGACACGACCGCCCAAAACCGTCCCGACTTCAAACAAAACAACGGTAAAAACCCCGATGTCGGCAACGAAGTCATCCGCCGCCGCAAAGGAGGATAAACCGTGCATCCATTACGCCGGCTAGCCAAGTTTCTTGTCGTCTGCATTCTCGCAGCAACGACAACCATACAGCCCGCCCTCGCGGCGGACTTGGCGCAAGACCCGTTCATTACCGATAACGCCCAACGGCAGCACTACGAACCCGGAGGCAAATACCACCTCTTCGGCGACCCGCG
>NZ_JAGTUI010000019.1:12161-36977 GCF_018224585.1 Neisseria sp. Marseille-Q1983 | reverse complement strand
ACAAGGCGACGAAGCCGCAGACAGTACAAATAGTACGGCAAGGCGAGGCAACGCCATACTGGTTTAAATTTAATCCACTATACTTATACACAACCAACCCAAAGCTATTTAACTGAAATATTGTGAGATTTACCCGGAAATCTCATTTTCTCCACCACTTATACACAAATCCGGATGCACACTCTGCCAATATGCAGAAAAAAAGACATTCGTGCCGTCAACTTACTATTCCCACAAGTTCCAAACACATTTCCCTCTCAAATCTCCACAGTATTCCCGTTCTTAAAGGCGCCGGCAGCCATTCGGTAAAGAAAAGTAGGATGCCATCTGCACAACAAGCAAACTATCCACAAAACCAATCCTTCACGAAAAACAATCCACAGGCATGCACAAAAGGGAATCCGCCTTACCGACACCCTTTTAAAACGGAAATCCCAATGATTTTTAAAATAAAAAAAAAGTTACCCACAGAAAATTTTTCATATCAATATAATCATCGTTTTATTATTTAAATTTTATATTTTATTTATAACCCTTCAGGGGAACGCCACAGTAAAGCGTAAAGGCATCTTTTCAAAAAATTAAAAAGTTAAGGATTGTTAAACAAGTGTAAATCAGGTAGAGTTGCAGTCGATAAATTAAATCTATAACGGAGCTTCCTGCAATGAAAGGCGATATTGGCGTAATCGGTTTGGCGGTTATGGGTCAAAACCTGATTTTGAATATGAACGATTGCGGATTTAAGGTTGTCGCCTACAACCGGACAACCAGTAAAGTGGACGAATTTTTAAACGGCGCGGCTAAGGGAACTGATATTGTCGGCGCGAATTCCCTGCAAGACTTGGTCGATAAGCTGGCAAAACCGAGAAAAATCATGATGATGGTTCGCGCAGGTTCGGTGGTTGACGACTTTATTGAACAACTGCTTCCGTTGTTGGAAGAAGGCGACATCATTATCGACGGCGGCAATGCCAATTATCCCGACACGACACGGCGGACACATTACCTTGCTGGAAAAGGGATTTTGTTTGTCGGCGCGGGCGTATCCGGCGGCGAAGAAGGCGCGCGGCGCGGGCCGTCCATTATGCCGGGCGGGGATAAGCGCGCTTGGGAAGCGGTCAAACCGATTTTTCAGGCGATTGCCGCCAAAACGCCGCAGGGCGAACCGTGTTGCGACTGGGTCGGCAAGGACGGCGCGGGACATTTTGTCAAAATGGTGCATAACGGTATCGAATACGGCGATATGCAGTTGATTTGCGAAGCGTACCAGTTTATGAAAGACGGTTTGGGACTGTCCTACGACGAAATGCACCGCGTGTTTACCGCGTGGAACAAAACCGAGCTGGATTCTTATCTGATTGAAATCACAGCGGCAATTTTGGGCTATAAGGACGAAGGCGGCGAACCGCTGGTCGAGAAAATCCTCGATATGGCAGGGCAAAAAGGCACGGGCAAGTGGACGGGCATCAATGCTTTGGATTTGGGCATTCCGCTGACGCTGATTTCCGAAGCGGT
Organism: Neisseria sp. Marseille-Q1983; assembly: GCF_018224585.1. Classification (NCBI taxonomy): domain Bacteria; kingdom Pseudomonadati; phylum Pseudomonadota; class Betaproteobacteria; order Neisseriales; family Neisseriaceae; genus Neisseria; species Neisseria sp. Marseille-Q1983. The sequence continues at coordinate 35,462 of NZ_JAGTUI010000019.1, read as the reverse complement.
ATTCGCCCGCTGCGTTTCGTCGTTCAAAGAACAGCGCGTGCAGACTGGCAAGCTGTTCGCCCGAACCGTTATGCCCGTCGAAGGCGGCAAACAAGAATGGGTTGAGGCGTTGAGACAGGCCCTGCTTGCATCCAAAATCATTTCCTACGCACAAGGCTTTATGCTGATTCGGGAAGCGGGCGAAAGCTACGGCTGGGATTTGGATTACGGCAACACCGCCCTGCTCTGGCGCGAAGGCTGCATCATCCGCAGCGCGTTTTTGGGCAATATCCGTGACGCGTATGAAAATAATCCGGATTTGGTGTTTTTGGGCGAGGACGGATATTTTAAAAATATTTTGGAAAACTGCCTGCCGGCGTGGCGCAGGGTGGTCGCCAAGTCGGTCGAATGCGGCATCCCTATGCCCTGCACGGCATCCGCCATCACGTTCTTGGACGGCTACACGACCGAACGTCTGCCTGCCAACCTCTTGCAGGCACAGCGCGACTACTTCGGCGCACACACTTACGAGCGCACCGACAAACCGCGCGGCGAGTTTTTCCATACCAACTGGACGGGCAAGGGCGGAGATACCGCTTCGACAACCTACGATATTTGATTCCGTTGCCGAAATGCCGTCTGAACCGTTCAGACGGCATTTGTTTTGTAGGAAATAGAAAGATGTTCCAATGGCTTTATGATGTATTGTGGCTGCTTGCGCCGATATGGATACGGCGTTATTTGGACAAACGCTCTGGAAGTGCCCCTGCATATCGGGCGCATCGGGACGAGCGTTTCGGCAAGCCGTATCCGAATCCCGTTACCGGCGCGGTTTGGATACACGCCGTTTCGGTCGGAGAAACGCGTGCCGCCCAGCCCTTGATACGCGAGTTGCGGCGGCGTTTTCCCGATGCGCCGCTGCTGATGACGCAGATGACCCCGACGGGACGGGAAACCGCGCAAGTTCTGTTTCCCGATGCGCAATGCCGCTATCTTCCGTATGACAAAAAAACGTGGGTGCGGCAGTTTTTGCGCGAACACCGCCCGATGTTCGGCATTTTGATGGAAACCGAAATCTGGCCCAACCTGATGAGGGAATGCCGGCGCGCGGGTGTGCCGCTGTTTTTGGCGAATGCGCGGCTGTCGGAAAAATCGTTGAACGGTTATCTGAAAGTCCGCCGCCTGATCCGTCCTGCAGCCGCTTCGCTGACGGGCTGTCTGGCGCAGACGGAGGCGGATGCGGCGCGGTTGGCGAAATTGGGCGCAGCATCCGTGCAGGTGTGCGGCAATACCAAATACGACCTGATGCCGTCTGAACAGATGAAAACGCTGGCGGGGCAGTTTAAAAAACGCATCGGAGGCCGACCGGTTGCTGTGTGCGGCAGCACGCGCGTTTATCGGGGCGAAGACGAGGCGGAAAAACTGCTGGCGGCGTGGCAACAATATCGCGGCGATGCCCTGCTGGTCGTCGTGCCGCGCCATCCCGAGCATTTTCAGACGGCATTTGAAACGGCAAAACGCTTCGGGTTTAAGGTTCAGCGGCGCAGCGACGGTTTGCCGGTCGAACCCGATACGCAGGTGTGGATAGGCGACAGTATGGGCGAGCTGTATGCGTATTACCTGTGCGCTGATGTCGCTTTTGTCGGCGGCAGTCTGGTCGATTCGGGCTGTCAGAACATCATCGAACCGCTTTCCTGCGGCGTTCCGACGATATTCGGCTTTTCGACCTACAATTTTTCCGAAGCCTGCCGGCACGCCTTGGCATCGGGTGCGGCGGTTCAAGTTGAATCGGCGGATGCGTGGCGGGAAGCCGTTGAAAAAACCTTATCGTCCGAGGGGGGGGGAATGCAGATGCAGGCACGCGTGGACGGCTTTATCGCACAACATCGCGGAGCGGGCACGAGAATCGCCGAGGCGGTATGGGAAGCGGTATGCGGACATCGGGGGCGATAGTGATACAATCCGCATCCGAGTTTTCCGGTTGGAGCATCGTATGAGTATTTATGCCGTCGCGCACATCATCCACCTGTATTGCGCCATCGCCTTTGTCGGCGGCGTGTTTTTTGAAGTGCTGGTTTTGTCCGTCCTGCATACGGGACGGGTGTCGCGCGAGGCGCGGCGCGAAGTGGAAAAGGCAATGTCTTACCGCGCCGTCAGGGTGATGCCGTTTGTGGTCGGACTGCTGTTCGCCAGCGGCATCGTGATGGCGGCAAACCGCTACCTTCCTATATTGGGCGAACCGTTTGCCACTTCCTTCGGTACGATGCTGACGCTGAAAATCCTGTTGGCGTTCAGCGTGTTGGCGCACTTCGCCATCGCCGTCGTCAAAATGGCGCGTTCCACGCTGACCGTCGGGTGGTCGAAATACATACACGCCGTCGTCTTTACCCATATGCTGCTGATTGTCTTTTTGGCAAAAGCGATGTTTTATATCAGCTGGTAACACAACTACATTTCAAATCAGGAGATTGAACCATGACAGAATATCCCGGCATCGGGTCGCCGTTGTTTTACGGCGTTTTTTTTACGGCAGTGCTGGTCATGATTGCCTTGGATATGTTTTCGCTGAAGAAAAACGGCAGCCATAAAGTCGGCATCAAAGAAGCCTTGGCATGGAGCGGCTTGTGGGTTGCTGTATCCTGCCTGTTTGCGGGCTGGCTGTATTTCGAACTCACCGGCAATCCCGGCTACGGCGCGGCAGTCGCAAAAGAAAAAGTATTGGAATTCTTTACCGGCTACATTTTGGAAAAATCGTTAGCAGTCGATAATATTTTCGTGTTCCTGATGATATTCGGCTACTTCAAAGTCGCACCGCAGTTTCAGCACCGCGTGCTGCTGTACGGCGTATTGGGCGCATTGGTATTGCGCACCGTCATGATTTTCGTCGGCGCGGCACTGGTTCGGCAGTTCGAGTGGATTCTGTATCTGTTCGGCGCGTTCCTGCTCTATACCGGCATACACATGATGAAGCCCGAAGGCGATGAGGAAGGGGATTTGGCAAACAGCAGGCTGCTGAATGCCGTCAAGAAAGTCGTTCCGGTCGGCACGGAATTTCACGGCGAGAAATTTTTTACCGTCGAAAACGGCAAAAAAATCGCCACGCCGCTGTTTTTGGTGCTAGTCATGATTGAATTGAGCGATGTCGTGTTTGCCGTGGACAGCATCCCCGCCGTCTTTGCCGTTACCACCGATCCGTTTATCGTGCTGACCTCCAATATTTTCGCAATTCTGGGCTTGCGGGCGATGTATTTCCTGCTGGCGGATGTGGCGGAACGCTTTATCTTCCTGAAATACGGCTTGGCATTCGTGTTGGGTTTTATCGGTGTGAAAATGCTGGTAATGCATTGGGTGCATATCCCGATTTCCGTTTCGCTGTCGGTCGTCTTCGGTGCGTTGGGTGCATCGATACTGACCTCGTTAATTTATACGAAAAAACAGCCTGATAAATAAAATGCCGTCTGAACGCCGACAAAATGGTTGACAGCATCAGGCTTGATGTATAGAATTTCGAGCTTATCGGGTCGTTAGCTCAGTCGGTAGAGCAGCGGACTTTTAATCCGTTGGTCGAGCGTTCGAATCGCTCACGACCCACCAGATAAAACAAAAAAGCTGAGTTTTCAAAACTCGGCTTTTTTTGTTTTCCGACAATCCTTGTTCGGAAAGCGCGGCATTTCGTCAAATTCTTTGGTGCGGCTTCCGTATTTTTCCCGAAAATCCCTTATAATTCCGCCTCTGCAACCTTCATCGGGTGATGCTTTATGCGTTGTCCCGAGTATTGAAATATTACAAGTACCCACCAGGAAAGAACAAACGTGGACAAACTGAAAATCTCCGCAAACGGCCCGCTCAACGGGGAAATAACGGTCTCGGGCGCGAAAAACGCGGCATTGCCGCTGATGTGCGCGGGTTTGCTGACATCGGGTACGTTGCGCCTGAAAAACGTCCCTATGCTGGCAGATGTGAAAACCACGCAAAAGCTGCTTCAGGGGATGGGCGCGCGCGTCCTGACCGACAATATCAGCGAATTTGAAATCAACGGCGGTACGGTAAACAATACCTGCGCTCCGTATGAGCTGGTCAGAACTATGCGCGCCTCGATTTTGGTGCTTGGCCCGACGCTGGCGCGTTTCGGCGAGGCGCAAGTCAGCCTGCCGGGCGGCTGCGCCATCGGTTCGCGCCCCGTCGATCAGCATTTAAAAGGCTTGGAAGCGATGGGGGCGGAAATCGTCATCGAACACGGTTACGTCAAGGCCAAAGGCAAACTCAAAGGTACGCGCGTGGCGATGGATGTCGTTACCGTCGGCGGCACGGAAAACCTGCTGATGGCGGCGACGCTGGCGGAAGGTACGACGGTTTTGGAAAATTGCGCCATCGAGCCTGAAGTGGTCGATTTGGCGGAATGCCTGGTTAAAATGGGCGCGAAAATCAGCGGCATCGGAACATCGACCATGATCGTGGATGGTGTGGACGAGCTGCACGGCTGCGAACACAGCGTCGTCCCCGACCGGATTGAGGCGGGGACGTTCCTGTGCGCGGTGGCGATAACCGGCGGCAGGGTGGTTTTGCGGAATGCCGCGCCGAAAACGATGGAAGTGGTGTTGGACAAACTGGTTGAGGCGGGCGCACTGATTGAAGCGGGCGACGATTGGATCGCCATCGATATGCGGCAGCGTCCGAGGGCGGTGGACATCCGCACGGTCGTCCACCCCGGTTTCCCCACGGATATGCAGGCGCAGTTTATGGCATTGAATGCCGTGGCAGAGGGAAGCTGCCGCGTGGTAGAAACGATTTTTGAAAACCGCTTTATGCACGTCCCCGAGTTGAACCGAATGGGGGCGAACATTACAACCGAGGGCAATACGGCATTTGTGCAGGGTGTGGAACAGCTTTCCGGCGCAGTCGTCAAGGCGACGGATTTGCGCGCGTCCGCAAGCCTCGTTATCGCCGGTTTGGCGGCGCGCGGCGAAACCGTGGTCGAACAGATTTACCATTTGGATCGCGGTTATGAAAATATTGAAAAAAAACTCGGCAGCGTCGGCGCGAAAATCGAGCGCGTATCCGGCTGATCGGGTTGCGATGCCGTCTGAAGCCTTCAGACGGCATCAATTGTTTCTGTATCGCAAACACTGATTGAAAAGGACTGATTATGGCATTTTTAAAACTGACCGAACAAAACGTGCAGGGCAAAACCGTCCTCATCCGCGCCGATATGAACGTGCCGTTCAAAGACGGCAAAATCAGCGACGACACCCGTATCCGCGCCTCGCTTGCGTCCGTCAAATACTGCTTGGACAACGGCGCGTCCGTCATCGTGATGACCCACTTGGGCCGCCCGACCGAAGGCGAGTTCCATCCTGAAGACGACGTTGCGCCCGTTGCCGCGCATTTGGGCAGCCTGTTGGGCAAAGACGTGAAAGTATTGAACGACTGGCGCGAAAACAAACCGGCTTTGAGCGCGGGCGATGTCGTGATGCTGCAAAACGTGCGCATCAACAAGGGCGAGAAGAAAAACGATTTGGAACTGGGTAAAGCCTACGCTTCTTTGTGCGACGTGTTCGTCAACGACGCTTTCGGCACCGCGCACCGCGCCCAAGCTTCGACCGAAGCCGTCGCCCAAGCCGCGCCCGTTGCCTGCGCCGGCGTATTGATGGCGGGCGAACTCGACGCTTTGGGCAAAGCCTTGAAACAGCCCGCGCGCCCGATGGTGGCGATTGTTGCCGGCAGCAAAGTGTCCACCAAGCTGACCATCCTCGAATCGCTGGCGGATAAAGTTGACCAACTCATTGTCGGCGGCGGTATCGCCAACACCTTCCTGTTGGCGGAAGGCAAAGCCATCGGCAAATCTTTGGCGGAACACGATTTGGTGGAAGAATCCAAAAAAATTATGGCGAAAATGGCGGCCAAAGGCGGTTCTGTGCCGCTGCCGACCGATGTCGTCGTTGCCAAAGCCTTTGCCGCCGATGCCGAAGCGGTCGTGAAAGACATTGCCGACGTTGCCGAAGACGATATGATTTTGGACATCGGCCCGAAATCCGCCGCCGAGCTTGCCGAACTGCTCAAAGCCGCAGGCACGGTCGTTTGGAACGGGCCGGTCGGCGTGTTTGAGTTTGACCAATTCGCAGGCGGCACGAAAGCCCTTGCCGAAGCCATTGCCCAAAGCAAAGCGTTCTCGATTGCGGGCGGCGGCGACACGCTGGCGGCGATTGCCAAATTCGGCGTTACCGAACAAATCGGCTACATCTCCACCGGAGGTGGCGCGTTCCTCGAATTCTTGGAAGGCAAAGAGCTGCCTGCCGTAGCCGCTTTGGAAAAACGCGGCGCGTAAGCGGTTTGATATAAAAAAAAATGCCGTCTGAAACGAAATGGTTTCAGACGGCATTTTTGTGTGGCGGTTATTGTGCTTTGGCAGCCCATTCCGCCGGAGTGGCGGCAACCGAAATGGAAAGTGCGTGCAGTTCGTTGCTTTCCAGTTGGGCTTTGAGTCCGTCTTTAATCAGGCGGTGGCGTGCAAGGCGTGCTTTGCCTTCAAATTCTGATGATACGATGACGGCGAAAAAATGGTGTCCGTCGCCTTCTACTTCGATATGTTCGCATTTTGCCACGCCTTCAATCATGGCTTTTACTTGTTCCAGGGTCAGCATGGTAGGTTCCTTGTTGGAAAAATGCGCCATTATACTGGCAAATTGAAATGCCGTCTGAAAACGGCTTCAGACGGCATTTTATCAGGATTATTTTCTGGCTTTAAAACCGAGCAGGTGTTGGGTGGTGGCAAGCCATGCCCCTAATATCCCCAGTGCGACGACGAAGCCGAACACCAGCGCGATTTCTCCCGGGTAGAAGAAACGCCAGCCGATATTAAGCCCATAGGGTTTGAAGATGGCATCGACCAACGGGCGCACGGCGGAGAGCAGCCAGCCGCAAAGCCCCAGACTGACGGTGGCGGAAAGAATGCTCTGCCACATGGCTTGATAAAGGAAGGGGCGGCGGATAAACGATGCGGGCGCGCCGAGCAGCTTGGTGATTTCGATTTCTTCTTTTCGGCTGAGGATTTGCAGGCGGATGGTGTTGTGCGCGACAAGGACGAACGCCATCCCCAGCGTCAGTGAAAGAAACCATAAAATTTTACGGATGAATTCGTTGATTTGGTACAGTGTCTGTACCCATTCCGTATCCATGTTGGCGGATTCGACCATAGGCAGTTTGGTAATGTCTCGGTAGATTGCCTGCATTTGGTCGGGAGTGGTTGCCGGGTCGGGGGTAACGATAAAGACATCCGGCAGGGGGTTGCCGTCAAGCATGGAAATCAGATTTTGGTCGAGATTGGACTGTAATTCTTCCAAACCGTCTTCTTTGCTGATGAAGCGGATGTTGTCGAGTCGTTTGTCGCGCGTCAGCAGGCTGCGCACGGTATCGCTGTCGCTTTGTGCGGCGGCGGTTTCCATATAGATTGTGATTTGCGGCGACTCGTTGAGTTTGCCCAACACGCTTTGTCCGCTTTGGATGCCCAAATACATAAACAGCGGCAGCGTCATGGCGACAGCGAGCATCAGGAGGGTCAGTATCGTGCCGACAGGTTGGCGCATGAGTTGTTTGAGTGCGGTGCGTGCGGATTCGACATGCAGCGAGACGTAGTGAATGATGCTCATGCGAGACGTCCTTTCGAGAGGCGCAGGATGCGGTGTCCGTAGTCCGCCATAAGGGTTTCGTCATGGGCGGCGACGATGACGGTAGTTCCTGCTTCGTGGAAGGTTTTGAACAATTCCATAATATCGAGCGCGTAGGCGCGGTCGAGGTTGGCTGAGGGTTCGTCGGCAATCAGCAGGCTGGGCTGGTGAACGACGGCTCGGGCAATGCACAGGCGTTGTTGTTCACCGCCCGAGAGGGTTACGGGATCGTCCAATTCTCGCCCTTTTAAGCCGACTTTTTCAATGGCGATGCGGGCGCGTTCTTCGGCTTTGCGCGGCGGATAACCGATAATCCGCAGCGGGAGGATGACGTTTTGCAGGACGTTGCGGTCGTAGAGGATTTTGTGGTCTTGGAACACGATGCCGATATGTTGGCGCATAAAGCCGATTTGGTTGTCGGTCAGTGTGCCGAGGTCTTGGTTGTTGAAGTGGACTTTGCCCCTGCTTGGTTTGGTAATGCCCGAAATCAGCTTGAGGACGGTGGATTTGCCTGAACCGGAGTGTCCTGCGATAAAAATCATCTCGCCTTTGTTGATTTGGAAGCTGACGTTTTTCAGGGCTTCAAAACCGCCGGGATAGGTTTTGGAAACTTGTTCGAAACGGATCATAGGAGGTCCTGTAAGGAAGGGCGGCATATCGTTTCGGGCGGTTGCGTCCGCAGGGATATGCCGTCTGAACAATAGGTAAGACAGTGCCGATTATAAAGATTCCGCCTGTTTTTAGATAGTGGATAAGTTTGGCGGATACTGAAGGTCGGGTTGGAAAAATGCCGTCTGAAGCGGCTTCAGACGGCATCCGGCGTTTAACGGCATTTTGAATGGGCGAGTTTGACGGCTTCGGTCAGGCTTTTTTCGTTTGCCTCCCCTGTAATGGTCTGCCTGTATCCGCATTTCGGTGCTTCGACGACGGTAAAGGGCAGTACGCCGACATTGTTTCCGTAGGATTTCATAAAGTTTCGGCTGTTCGCCCCGGTGTAACGCCAAATCGGGTAGGAAACAGGAGTTTGTTTGAGGAAGTTGCCGATATTGTCGGATGTGTCGAGCGCGATGCCGACCATATCGACGCTGCCTTTTTTCTGCGCTTTGTACCATTTGGACATGGCGGGCATCTCTTTTCGGCACGGGCCGCACCAAGTCGCCCAAAGGTTGACGATGCGTACGGGGGCTTTGAGCGATTGCAGGCTTTGCGGGGTGTTGTCTTTCCATCCGGCCAGTTCGTCTGCCGAGGCGGTATGGGAAACCAGTACGCCGGCAAGTGCGATTGCGGCAAGCGGTAAGTGTTTCATTTTTTGTCCTCCGTATATGGATTGGGGTATTGTAAACCGTTTGGTACGGCTGTCTATGGTTCGAAGGGAGATATTGAGTAAAATCCTGCGTAAGCCGATAATAAGGGGATTGTCGAGAAGTAAGGAAATGTCATGTCTGAAATCAAAATTTTCCACAATCCGCGTTGCAGCAAATCGCGTGCCGCCTTGTCCCTATTGGAAGAACGCGGCATTGCTGCCGAAGTGGTCAAATATTTGGATACGCCGCCCGACTTGTCCGAATTGAAGGATATTTTCAACAAATTGGGCTTGGCATCGGCGCGCGGGATGATGCGCGTGAAAGATGATTTGTATAAGGAATTGGGTTTGGACAACCCCAATTTGGACAATGACGCACTGCTGCGTGCCATTGCCGATCATCCCGCCCTGTTGGAGCGTCCGATTGTTTTGGCAAACGGTAAGGCTGCCATCGGAAGGCCTTTGGAAAATATTGAAGCGATATTGTGAAAAAACGGCTGTTTCGCAGCCGTGAAGGGTTGCGCTATTACCTGCTCGGCGGTTTTTGCTTTTGGTTTTTTTTGTTTGCCTCGTTGTTTGCCTCATCCGTTTGGACAGTGTATCGGCTGAATGAAGGAGTTTTACCCACTGATACCCGTGCGGATGCCGCATTGGTTTTGGGAGCTGCCGCATGGGACAAACGCCCGTCCCCTGTTTTTCGGGAACGTATCAACCATGCCATCGCGCTTTATCAGGGGCACAGGGTCGGTAAAATTATTTTTACCGGCGGCAGAAGTAAAAAGGGTTACATGACGGAGGCCGAAGTCGGGCGGCGGTACGCGCTCAAGCAAGGTGTTCCGGCGCACAATATCTTATTTGAAAACACGTCGCGCAATACCTATGAAAATCTGAACAACATCCGTCCGATTTTACAGGCCAACGGTATTTCCAGTGTGGTAATCGTCAGCGATCCCTATCACTTGGCCCGTGCTGCGGAAATGGCCGAGGATTTAGGGGTTCGGGTTTATGTTTCCGCCACGCCGACGACACGTTTTGATACCGCGAGCGGAAAGAAAAATTTTATCCTTCATGAAGGATATGCCCTTACCCTTTACCGTTTGGAAAAATGGGGGAGGCGTTTTTTCAATTGGCTGTTTGGTTGAAAACAAAGAAATGCCGTCTGAAACTTATCCGCAAGTAAGCTTCAGACGGCATTTTTAATGCTTAAGCACGGTAAAAACAGTAAAATAAGCCGTTTTAAAGATTCTGGAGCCATCATGACCGTCAAAACCCGTTTCGCCCCCAGCCCTACTGGCTACCTGCACATTGGCGGCGTTCGCACCGCCTTGTTTTCATGGGCGTTTGCCCGCCATCACAAAGGCGAGTTCTTATTGCGTATCGAAGACACCGACTTGACGCGCTCTACTGCCGAATCCGTCAACATCATCCTTGACGGCATGAAATGGGTCGGTCTCGATTACGACAACGCCGACAACGTCGTGTACCAAACCCGCCGTTTCGACCGCTATAAAGAAGTCATTGCCGAACTTTTAGAAAAAGGCCATGCCTACTACTGCTATTGCAGCAAAGAAGAGCTGGAAGCCATGCGCGAGAAAGCCGAAAAAGAAGGCACGGCGACTTACGACCGCCGCTGGCGGCCGGAAGAAGGCAAAACCCTGCCCGAAATCCCTGCCGACGTGCAACCCGTCGTCCGCTTCAAAACGCCTTTGGACGGCGTGACCAAATGGACAGACTTGGTCAAAGGCGAAATCTCCATCCCCAACGAAGCACTCGACGACCTGATTATCGCCCGCGCCGACGGCACGCCGACCTACAACTTCTGCGTTGTCGTGGACGACTATGATATGGGCGTTACCCACGTTATCCGCGGTGATGACCATGTGAACAACACGCCGAAACAAATCAACATCTTAAAAGCCATCGGCGCAAACCTGCCAGAATACGGCCACCTGCCGATGATTCTCAACGAACAAGGCAAAAAAATCTCCAAACGCAGCGGCGATACCGTTGCCATCACCGATTTCGGCGCAATGGGCATCCTGCCTGAAGCCATGCTCAACTATCTGGCGCGTTTGGGCTGGGCGCACGGCGACGACGAGTTCTTCACGATGGAACAATTCATCGAATGGTTTGATTTGAAAGACGTTTCCCCGTCTCCAAGCCGTATGGACTTGAAAAAACTCTACTGGATTAACGGCGAACACATCAAAATCACCGCCAACGAAAAACTGGCCGAAATGGTGAAACCGCGCCTTGCCCTGCGCGATATCCATGAAACAAGCAAGCCTGCTTTGGAAGACGTGTTGGCACTGGTCAAAGACCGCGCCCAAGACCTGAACACGCTTGCCGACGAGTGCCTCTACTTCTACGTCAAACAAACGCCTGCCGAAGCGGACGTGCAGAAGCACTGGGACGACGAAGCCGCCGTCCGTATGCTGCGCTTTGCCGAACGCCTCGAAGGTTTGGAAGACTGGACCGCCGAAGCCATCCACGACTTGTTCAAACCCTTCTGTGACGAAGAAGGCATCAAAATGGGCAAACTCGGTATGCCTTTGCGCCTGGCCGTCTGCGGCACGGCGAAAACCCCAAGCGTCGATGCCGTGTTGGCATTAATCGGCAAAGAAGAAGTGTTGAAACGTATCCGCGCTTAAGTTATCCACAGGTGTGGGCAATGTCGTCTGATGTCGGAGTACGGCTTCAGACGGCATTTAAACGGAAGTTAAAAATGAAAAAAATATTTTATTTTCTGATGGTTGTTTTTTCTACCAGTGTATGGGCAGGGGATGCTGAAGACAATTTGCTCAGTATCCAATCCGGTTACCGTGCCTTATTGCAAAAACAAAACAATCTTGATGGAAAAATTATCGGGATGCAGTCGGATTTGGAAGATGCGCGCAGACGGTTGCAGGCTGCACAGGCGGATATTAACCGTTTGGAAGCGGAAATTCCTGCAGCAATGGCGCAAAAAGCCCGGCAGGCTGAAGAGCTGAGGCAAATCGGAGTGCGTTTGGACCATGCTTGGAATGCGGTTTATGGTGCAGGGGGAACGAAAGCGGCGGGGAATTGACCGATGAATTCCCTCTTTGTGGACAATACTGTTTTCATTACACGGCTGAAAGCCGGGCATATCGGCAGGTTGGTTCAGGCGTTGTTTGAGGAGTGGCACGGATTTGAACCGTGGTCTTCTGTGGATAAGATTCATGCCTATTACGGCAGGTGTTTGAAGGATGACGAACTGCCGCTGGCATTTGCGGCTGTGGATGATTCCGGAATCCTGTTGGGTTCGGCTACGGTCAAGCGGCATGATATGGAAAGTTTTCCACAGTATGAATATTGGTTGGGTGATGTCTTTGTTTTACCTGAATATCGCGGAAAAGGCATTGGCAGGAGGCTGGTCGCCCACTGCATAGGCGCAGCGCGTTCGCTGGGGATAAAGTTCTTGTATCTTTATACGCCTGATGTGCAAATATTTTATGAATCATTCGGCTGGGCGGTTGTCGGGCGACATTTCCATAACGGTGAATGGGTTACGGTTATGCGTTTGGATGTGGATAAGGTTTAAGCCGAATGGACAAATGCCGTCTGAGCTGTTCGGACGGCATTTTTTATGTTTGGAAACTTCCTGTCAGATAATATTTATCCACAGATTTTTCCATATGGTTTGATGCTGTTCCGACAACGGAAATTAAGATACGGATTTGCACAAATCTTTCAGACGGTACAGTTCTGACAATGCTTCGCGCGGGGTCAGGCTGTCGGGATCGAGTTTCTCCAGGGCTGCTGCCAATATACCTTCAAAATGTTTTTCCTCTGCTTTGTCCACAAAGTTGTCCACATTCAGTTCATCTCCTTTTTCAGACGGCATAGTACTGAAAATATCCAGTTGGGGACGGTTTGCGGCGGCTTGGTCTTCCAGTTCGTTCAAATGCTTTTGGGCGGATTTCAATGCGCGTACAGGCAGGCCGGCGAGTTTGGCGACGGCGATGCCGTAGCTTTTGCCGGCGGGGCCGGGTTCGATGTGGTGCAGGAACACGATGTCCTGTCCCTGTTCGAGCGCGGAAAGGTGCATATTGACGGCGGCGGCGTGGGCTTCGGGCAGGTAGGTCAGCTCGAAATAGTGGGTGGCAAACAGGCTGAAGGATTTGTTTTTTTGCAGCAGGTGTTCGGCAACGGCGTGCGCGAGGGCGAGGCCGTCGAAAGTGGAAGTACCACGTCCGACTTCGTCCATTAAAACAAGGCTTTGTTCTGTGGCGTGATGCAGGATGTAGGCGGTTTCGCTCATTTCGACCATGAAGGTGGAGCGGTTGGAGGCGAGGTCGTCCGATGCGCCGATGCGGGTGAAGATTTGATCGATGGGCCCGATTGTGGCGGCATCGGCAGGCACAAAACAGCCGGTGTGTGCCAATAAAACAATCAGCGCGACTTGGCGCATGTAGGTGGATTTGCCGCCCATATTGGGGCCGGTGAGCAGCATGAGGCGGTGTTTGTGGTCAAGGTCGGTGTGGTTGGCGGTAAAGTGGCGTACCTGCTGTTCGACAACGGGATGGCGGCCGTTTTCGATGTGGATAACCGGATAGTCGGCAAACTTGGGGCGGACGAAGTTCCGCTCTTTTTCCAAGGCTGAAAATGTGGACAACACGTCCAGCGCGGCGGCGGCTTTGGCGGCTTTTTGAAGCTGCGGCAATGCCGTCTGAAGGTTTTTCAATACGCCGTCAAAGAGTTGTTTTTCTAAGGCGAGGGCTTGCTCTTGAGCAGTCAGCACTTTGTCTTCAAAGGCTTTCAACTCCGGCGTGATGAAGCGTTCGGCGTTTTTGAGGGTTTGCCGGCGTTGGTAGTCGGCAGGTGCTTGTTCGGCTTGGGTTTTGGACAATTCAATGTAAAAGCCGTGAACGCGGTTGAACTCGACTTTGAGTGTGGACAAACCGGTACGTTCGCGTTCCTTGGCTTCCAAATCCAGCAAAAATTCGTCGCCATGGTTTTGAATGCGGCGCAATTCGTCCAGTTCGGGATGAAAACCGTGGTTGATGACATTGCCGTCTTTCAGCCAGACGGAAGGTTCGGGCAAAATGGCTTGGCGGAGCTGTTCGGCTGTGGATAGGTTTTCCGGGAAAACGGCTTTGAGGGTTTCCAACAGGCTGCTGCCGTTTGCGGACAAGTCGATTTCTGACAAGGCAAACAGGCTGTCGCGCAGGGCGGCGAGATCGCGCGGGCGGGCGTTGCCGACGGCGATGCGGGCAGCAATGCGTTCAATGTCCGCAATGTTTTTCAGACGGCATTGGAGGGGTTCGTATTGGCTTTCCAGCGCGGCAACGGCTTCTTGGCGCGCTCGGATGTGGGCGCGGTTGCGTAAAGGGTGGTGCAGCCAGAGAGCCAAGAGGCGGCTGCCCATGTGGGTGGCGCAAAGGTCGAGCGTGGACATCAGGGTCGGCGATTTTTTGCCGGAGAGGGTTTGCGTGATTTCGAGATTGCGGCGCGTGGCGGCGTCCATGCCGATATATTGGCTGTCGGTTTCGAGCGACAGGCCGTCCAAGTGTTGCGGCATCAGGTTTTGCGTCAGGCGGATATAGTTCAACAGCGCACCTGCCGCGCCAATCGCAACGGCGTGTTCTTTGCCGTCCAACCCGAAGCCGCGCAAATCTTGGCAGCCGAAATATTCCGTCAGCAGTTTTTCCCCCGCGTCGGCGGCAAACTGCCACGCGTTCAGGCGCGTAACACCCGATGCCGTCTGAAGTTGCAGCGCGTTTTTACTGTCCGGCAACAGAATTTCCGCCGCCTGCAGGCGCGCCAGTTCGTCGTCCAATTTATCCACAGTTGTCAGCTTGGTTTTGAATTCGCCGCTTTGCAGCGATGCCCACGCCAAACCGATGTATTTTTTGTCGGGGGACACGGCAACGATGCGGTTGGTTTCCTTGTCTTCCAGTAATGCGGAATCGGTCAGCGTGCCGGGCGTTAAGATGCGCACGACTTTGCGCTCCACCGGCCCTTTGCCCGTCCCGACTTCGCCGACCTGTTCGCAAATAGCCACACTTTTGCCCAGCTTGACCAGGCGCGCCAGATATTGTTCGGCGGCGTGAAACGGCACGCCTGCCATTTTGACCGGCTTGCCATCCACCTGTCCGCGCGTGGTCAGGGTAATATCCAAAAGTTTTGCCGCTTCTACCGCATCGTCGAAAAACATCTCGTAAAAATCGCCCATGCGGTAAAACACCAGTTTGTCGGTATGTTGCGCTTTGATGCCGAGGTATTGCTGCATCATTGGGGAAACGGCGGATTTGGACATGGGGCTGCCTTATCATTAGGAAAACGGTATTGTAGCAAAAGGTTTTGTCTTCGACGGAATGAGACTGACCGTAAGCCTGTCAATAAGGTTGTGGAGACAAGTAGGAAAACAGCAAAGTTATCCACAGGGATATTATTAAGTCAAAAAACATCCACGTTTATCTGTCCTATACGGCAAGCCTTAAACTCAAACTTATTTGACGAAAAGGTAATGAAAATATTGGATATTTGCTACTTATACACAAGCAGATCCGCAATCATCAAAATCATCATTAAAATTTTAAATTCAAATATTGATGGTAAAAGTTTTGGAAATCTGTGCAAACAGCAAAATTTATCTATATCAAATAAGCGGCAAGTAGTTAGATGTAATAGTGGAATGTAACTTTATTTCAGACTACAATGCGGGTATTGAAATTTCGTTTCACAGTTTGGAGTATAAACATGAGCATAAAAGTAGCGATTAACGGTTTCGGCCGTATCGGCCGCCTCGCATTGCGTCAAATTGAAAAAGCCCACGGCATCGAAGTTGTCGCCGTTAACGACCTGACCCCTGCCGAAATGCTGCTGCACCTTTTCAAATACGACAGCACACAAGGCCGTTTCCAAGGTACTGCTGAATTAAAAGACGATGCCATCGTAGTAAATGGTAAAGAAATCAAAGTTTTCGCCAATCCGAATCCCGAAGAATTGCCTTGGGGCGAGTTGGGTGTGGATGTCGTCCTTGAATGTACCGGCTTCTTTACCAATAAAACCAAAGCCGAAGCCCACATCCGTGCCGGCGCGCGCAAAGTCGTGATTTCCGCACCTGGCGGCAATGATGTGAAAACCGTCGTATATGGCGTAAACCAAGACATTTTGGACGGCAGCGAAACCGTCATTTCCGCCGCTTCCTGCACCACCAACTGCCTTGCCCCGATGGCGGCAGTCCTGCAAAAAGAGTTCGGCGTAGTCGAAGGTCTGATGACCACCATCCACGCCTACACCGGCGACCAAAACACCCTTGACGCGCCGCACCGCAAAGGCGATTTGCGCCGCGCCCGCGCCGCCGCGCTCAACATCGTGCCCAACAGCACCGGCGCCGCCAAAGCCATCGGTCTGGTTATCCCCGAATTGAACGGCAAACTCGACGGCTCCGCCCAACGCGTCCCTGTTGCCACCGGCTCGCTGACCGAATTGGTTTCCGTCCTCGAACGCCCTGTAACCAAAGAAGAAATCAACGCCGCGATGAAAGCCGCCGCCAGCGAATCTTACGGTTACAACGAAGATCAAATTGTTTCTTCCGACGTTGTCGGTATCGAATACGGCTCGCTCTTTGACGCAACCCAAACTCGCGTGATGACCGTGGGCGGTAAACAACTGGTGAAAACCGTTGCCTGGTACGACAACGAAATGTCCTACACCTGCCAACTCGTCCGCACTTTGGAATACTTCGCAGGCAAAATTTAAAGGATTTCGGATTGGGTAAACCAGTCTGTGGATAAGTTAAGAAAAAAGGTCGTCTGAAAACCTAAATCTAGGTTTTCAGATGACCTTTTTTCTTATTGACTAAGTAATCATTGCAATATTTTGTTACTTATAGTCCGTTGCTTTATATGTAACAAAAAGGATAATTGTTTTGAATTCGGAGGTTGAAATGGTACTAGAAAAAATTGGAGCAAGAATTCGAGAATTGCGTAAGGCTCAGAATCTAAGCCAAGAAAAATTTGCTTTGAAGGCTGAAATTGATAGGACTTATCTTGCAGGCATTGAACAAGGAAAAAGAAATGTATCCATGAAAAATATGGAAAAAATCATTAATGCTTTAGGAATTACATTTCATCAATTTTTTGAAGATATATAAATTTGTAGAGTATAAGTAACAATCAATATAAAATGGAGAAATTAATGGCTAGTTTTATTCAGGCAGAAAGAGATATTCAATCTTATTTTGAAATTGGTCAGGCAGTTTGTTTCAACGGTCAATCATGGTGTGTACAGACTGTAGGTAAACCTACTTGCGGAAACGGCGAACCTAAAACGGATATTTATATTTTATTAAAAAGTGAATCATCTGAAGAAATAAGAGAAATTAAAATTTCATACAAGAAAAGTAATGCTGATTTTGTAGAAAATAAAATTAAAGCAGACCGAGCTGAAATGATTTTTGGAAATAATTGGGCAAAAATTATTCAAAGTTCAACAACAAATATTCGTAGGAAATTTTTAGATAAAAATCTAATTTTTAAAAAAAGCAAGGGTAGGACAGACAATGGATCTATTACGCTTGGTTGGAAGTTTGAACTTGTTAATAAATTAAACGGGGAATTATCAGATAAAGTAGATTTAACTACTGAACAATTATTAGATATTTACGTAGGTAATAATCTAGATGAAGAAAAGAAAAATGCGAGTGTAAATGGGGTAATTATTCCAAACTCTGGTGTTGCGAATTATATTCTGATAGGAGACGAATTTTCGTCTACTGAAGAAATACTGGATAAAATTGTTTCATTAGATGAATATGTTAGGAATAATCCTAATATTTATTTTGCCTGTAAAGCACTTAATTATCGAAGTTTCGAAGATAAATTTGATGGAGATAGACCACTTGCAGTTCAAGTAAAATGGGAAGTTGTTAATGGAAAACTGACTCATGAATTGATTTTTGATAAACCATTTCAATGTAATGGGAATAAAGTTGCGAAACAATTAAAACAATGCCTAATTAACTTAGGTGTTCAAAATACAGATGATTTAAATGATAAAAACACGCAAGATTGTAATATTTTTCAATGAAAGGAACAGATGAAGATAATTAGTTTATTTAGCGGTTGTGGTGGTTTAGATTTAGGTTTTGAAAAAGCAGGATTTGAAGTGCCTGTTGCAAACGAATATGATAAAACTATTTGGTCAACATTTAAGGCTAATCATCCTAAAACACATTTAATTGAAGGCGATATACGTAGTATTAAGGAAGAAGATTTTCCTGATGAAATCGATGGTATTATCGGAGGTCCTCCTTGTCAGTCATGGTCGGAAGCAGGGGCTTTGCGAGGTATTGATGATGAGCGGGGTCAATTGTTTTTCGACTATATCCGTATTTTGAAAAGTAAGCAGCCTAAGTTCTTTTTAGCTGAGAACGTTAGCGGTATGCTTGCAAACCGCCATAATGAAGCGGTACAAAATTTACTGAAAATGTTTGATGAATGTGGGTACGATGTAAGCCTGACTATGGTAAATGCCAAAGATTATGGTGTGGCTCAAGAACGTAAGAGAGTCTTCTATATTGGTTTTCGTAAAGATTTGAAAATCAAATTCTCATTTCCAACAGGTTCGACAGTTAAAGATGAAGATAAGATAACATTGAAAGATATTATTTGGGATTTACAAGATACAGCCGTTCCTGCGGCTTTTCAAAATAAAGCTAATCCTAATGCTATTAATAACAACGAATATTTTATAGGTAGTTTTTCCCCAATTTTTATGAGCAGGAACCGTGTGAAAGCATGGCATGAACAAGCATTTACAGTTCAGGCTTCGGGGCGGCAATGCCAGCTTCATCCACAAGCTCCAAAAATGGAGAAACATGGACTAAATGACTACCGTTTTGTAGTTGGAAAAGAAGCTCTTTATCGTAGGATGACTGTGCGTGAAGTAGCGAGGGTTCAAGGCTTTCCTGATGATTTTAAATTTATCTATCAAAATATTAATGATGCGTACAAAATGATAGGTAATGCTGTACCTGTTAATTTAGCTTATGAGATTGCGGTAGCAATCAAAAAAGAGTTGATAATTTAAAAAAGGTCGTCTGAAAATTTTTCAGACGACCTTTTTTAATAGAATTGTGAATAAAATTTCACACAAAACTTATCCCAATAACCGTCGCGCGGCTTCCTTTGATTTGAAACCTAACTTCGTAATCCGCAATATTCATCACATAAATCCGTTCGGGAATATCCTGATAGGCGGGGCGCGGGTCCTGGGCAATGCTTTGGCTGATAAGGTTTTTGGTATTTGCAGATAAATTTTCCGCGCCGATGTTTTCCTGCCAAACGACTTCCAACTCTACGGGTTTGCCGCTGACGAAGCCGGATGCGGCATCGGGTTTGGATTCGACAAAGGGGATATAAGGCTTGATGTCCACAATCGGCGTGCCGTCCAGCAGGTCTGCGCCGCTGCAATAGAGGCGGACGGGTTTGCCGGTTTCGATGCGTTCGAGTTTCAGGAGTGAGAGTCCGAGATGGTTGGGGCGGTGGGGGCTGCGCGTGGCGAATACGCCCATTTTTTGTTTGCCGCCGAGCCGTGGCGGGCGCACCATTTGCGCCCAGCCTTCATCCAATACGCCGTGAAAAATAAAACTTATCCACACATAGTCGAAGTGTTCCAGTCCGCGTACGCTGTCTGCGGTAAATTCAGGATTCAGTTCGATGCAGACTTCTGCGGCGGAGACCAAACCGGGCTGGCGGGCGATGCCGAATTTCTGTTTGTAGGGCGAGCGGGCGGTGCCGATGGGGGTAATGGTATAAGTCATAAGATTGTGGGTAAGTTTTTTGGAAAAAACCTTATCTTATCACAGCCGGTTTTACCGCTTTCGGGCAGTAATTTGTTATAATACAGGGCATTTTAATCGCGTTGAAATAAAGTAGCACAGAATCCTCGTGTCCAAGACGATCTTGAAAAGGCATTGGAGTATTGATAAAAAAAGAAGCATAACGGTTCGCTATAACGAAGAGGGGATCCCGTATATTACACCCAAGTCAGGTTGTTATCTTTCCTTTCAGATCTCACCTATAGGAGGTGAGATTGAAATTTTGGGTAATAAAATTGGATTACAGCTTTTAGCAAGGAGCATCTTAGGTATAGCTAAAATGGAGGAGGTGGATATGACATATCATATCCACCTAGATGAATTGTACTCCTTAAATAAAGAAGGTAAGAGTTTTGTTATTCGTAAAATAGAGAATGACGATTTTAAGTGAAGAAGTAATGAGATGATTGTTTCCATTGATGTTGATGCACAAAAAACTTTTACGCCTTTGTGTCCTGACGAGCTGCCTGTGAACGAGGGGCATTTGATTGTCGAGGAGTTGAATGCCCAAGCCGCTTTGGCGGATTTGCGCGTGATGACGAAAGATGCGCATCATATGGCGGCGAAATGGCTTGTGGATAACCCTGTTGGTATGTTGAAACCGACAGGTTTGCCTGATGCGGATTTGACTTGGGTGGCTCATGCAATGGTCGGTACGCGCGGCTATGAATTGTTGGACGGGCTGCCTTCTGCCAAAGAATACGATTATTGCGTTTGGAAAGGTGTTGATCCCGAATTGCATCCTTATGGCGCGTGTTTTCACGATATTGAGGAAAAACTAAGCACTGGATTAATTGAATGGCTGCGTTGTCAAAATACGGATACGGTTATTATCGGTGGGTTAGCTACGGATTATTGTGTTAAAACAACGGTTTTGCAGTTACTCAAAGGCGGTCGTTGGCAGGTTGTCGTCAATGAAGCGGCTTGTCGGGGTATTGCGCCGGAAACCATTGAAACAGCATGGCAGGAAATGCATTCTGCCGGGGCAATCATCTTAAAAAACGCTGATGAAATAAATAAATACATTAATAATCAATAAGTTAAAATTGTTTCACGTGAAACACCCTTCCTAAATATGAAAATTTTGCTTGTCCGCTTGTCTAGTATGGGCGATTTAATTCACACTTTGCCCGCAATCGAAGATTTGGCGCGACAATGTCCTGATGTAGAACTGCATTGGCTATGTGAGGCTGGATTTGCAGATATTGCGCGCCTGCATCCGTTTGTAAAAAAAATCCATGTGATGAAATGGCGGCAATGGCGCAAACATCTCTTTCGGGCTGAAACTTGGTGGGAAATGGGTCATCTGAAACAGACTTTGCGGCAGGAAGTATTTGATTTCGTATTGGACAGTCAAGGTCTGATTAAAAGCGCGTGTTTCGCTAAAATGGCAAAATCTCCGATTTGTGGTTTGGATAAAAACAGTGCGCGCGAGGGATGGGCTGCTTTGGCGTATGTAAAAACATACGCTGTACCGAAGGGAAAAAATGCCGTTTGGCGCAACCGTGAACTGTTTGCCCAAGTGTTTGGGTATGTGATGCCTGAAATGCAGGTATTTGGTTTGACTGTTCCTGAAGCAGGCTGTCTGAAAAATTTAGCTCAACCGTATTATACGGCTTTGCATGCGACCAGCCGGGACGGTAAGTTATGGTCTGTGGAAAACTGGCGAGCGTTGCTGCAAAAACTGAACGGAGAGCAACAATGCAACGTTTATCTGCCTTGGGGAAATGAAGCTGAAAAAGCGCGTGCGGAACAGATTGCAGACGGGCTGCCGTTTGCCATGGTGTGCGCTAAAATGAATTTATTGCAGGCAGCGTATCTGCTGAAACACGCGGTCGGAATTGTCGGTGTGGATACCGGTTTGCTGCATTTGGCAAATGCCTTGGAAAAACCTGTGGTCGGCATTTATACCGATACCGATCCGATTAAAACAGGCGTTCAAGTTTCGGCTATTGCAAAAAATGTGGGCAATATCGGGCAGATTCCGACCGCAGATTTGGTTTATCAAACGCTGATGGATTGTGTTGCAGCAGATAAAGGCTAAAGGGTCGTCTAAAACTGATATGGCGGCATGATATTTTCCAATTTATTAGATACAGGAATGTATATCCGCTAGCCTGAGTAAATGCTTTAAAAATGGTATAATCGGCAAGCATTATCCGAAAGATTTCTGAATGAATTCGTTTTTAAGAAAAAACGGATTTGATTTTATAGGGAAGAAGGTTTGGCTTCGCTGAATAGTGAAAGCAACGTTCTTTTTGGGAGAATTCAATGAAAGCACTGGTCGCGGTAAAGCGCGTAGTAGACTACAACGTCAAAGTTCGTGTAAAAGCCGATGGTTCGGATGTAGATATCGGTAATGTCAAAATGTCGATGAATCCGTTTGACGAAATTGCTGTGGAAGAAGCTGTCCGACTAAAAGAAGCCGGAAAAGTAAGCGAAATTGTAGCGGTTTCTTTGGGTGAGAAAAAATGCGAAGAAACCTTGCGTACCGCTTTGGCTATGGGTGCCGACCGTGCAATTCATGTTGAAACCGATGTAAAATTGGAGCCGCTGGCAGTTGCCAAGCTGCTGAAAGCTGTTGCGGACAAAGAAAATCCGCAAATTTTCTTTTTGGGTAAACAAGCGATTGATGACGATGCCAATCAAGTGGCGCAAATGCTGGCAGCTTTGCTGAATGCGGCGCAAGGTACATTTGCTTCAAAAGTACAAATTGAAGGTGATGAAGTACAGATTGTGCGCGAAATTGATGGCGGCGAAGAAACCATAGCATTGAAATTGCCCGCTGTTATCAGTGCAGATTTGCGTTTGAACGAGCCGCGCTTCGTCAAACTCCCCAATATTATGGCGGCGAAGAAAAAACCTTTGGAAAAACTGGCTCCTGCCGATTTGGTTGCTGACATTTCACCTCGTCTGAAAACGGTGAAATTCGCCGAGCCTAAAGCGCGTCAGGCAGGCGTAAAAGTAGCAAGCGTTGCCGAATTGGTTGAAAAATTGAAAAACGAAGCCAAAGTGATTTGAGGAGACTGAAATGAGCGTATTGATTATTGCCGAACACGACAACAAACAGTTGAATCCTGCCACTTTGCATGCTGTTACCGCTGCCGCAAAACTAGGCAAAGTCGATTTATTGGTTGCCGGAAACGGCGCATCGTCCGTCGTGGAGTTCGCGAAGCAAGTAGCGGGAGTGGCAAAAGTTTTGGTTGCAGATGCTGCCCATTATGCTGAAGGTTTGGCTGAAGAGTTGGCTCCGCTGGTTGTCAAATTGGCGGCGGATTACCGCTATGTTGCAGCAACGGCAACCACATTCGGTAAAAACCTTTTGCCCCGCGTAGCCGCCTTATTAGACGTACCGCAAATTTCTGATTTGACCGAGATTGTAGATAACACGACTTTTGTACGTCCGATTTATGCAGGTAATGCATTTGAAACCGCGCAAGCCAATGCGGAAAAATTGGTGCTGACCTTCCGTGCGACGGCTTTTGACGCAGCGGCGGTGCAAGGTG
>NZ_JAGTUI010000019.1:0-12064 GCF_018224585.1 Neisseria sp. Marseille-Q1983 | reverse complement strand
GAAAAATTGGTGCTGACCTTCCGTGCGACGGCTTTTGACGCAGCGGCGGTGCAAGGTGGTAATGCTGAGGTAATTAATATTGAAACAACCCCTGCTCAAAACCTGAGTCGTTTTGTGAACCGCAAGCTTTCCCATTCCGATCGTCCCGAACTAACTCGGGCAAAAGTGATTGTTTCCGGTGGTCGTGCGTTGGGTAGTGCGGAAAAATTCAATGAAGTGCTGACACCGTTGGCGGATGTTTTAGGTGCGGCAATCGGTGCATCCCGTGCGGCAGTTGATGCCGAATATGCGCCAAACGATGCTCAAGTCGGACAAACCGGTAAAGTGGTTGCGCCGCAGCTCTATTTTGCAATCGGTATTTCAGGTGCGATTCAACACGTTGCCGGTATGCAAGACAGTAAGGTGATTGTTGCAATCAATAAAGATGCTGATGCGCCGATTTTCAATGTAGCCGATTACGGATTGGTTGGCGATTTATTTAAAATCGTTCCACAATTAACAGAAGTATTGAAAAATTGATGTTTCACGTGAAACTTTCAGACGACCTTGTTATTAATGAGGTCGTCTGAAAATATTTCAGCATGATTACGACTTATAAAACCATTACTTCCCCGACGCAGGCTGAGTTTAAAGATAAAGGCAGCCGTTTTATTGCATTTACCTATCCGATTCGGATATTGGCTGATGTGAAAAAATACCTCGATTCGTTAAAGGAAGAACATCATAAAGCACGACACTGGTGTTATGCCTATCGTTTGGGCGTGGATGGTATGCAATTTCGTGCCAACGATGATGGAGAGCCATCAGGAAGTGCTGGACGACCAATTTTGGGACAGATTGATTCGGTGGGTATTACCGATGTTTTGGTCGTGGTCGTCCGCTATTTCGGTGGTACTTTATTGGGCGTTCCCGGTCTGATTCACGCGTACAAAGAGGCGACGGCTCAGGCGTTGGCGATTGCGGAAGTGATTGAAAAGAATATTGAAAAAACCGTTTGGCTGAAATGTGAATATCCGTTTTTGAATGAAGCAATACGCATTGCCAAACAATATCAGGCGGATATATTGGAGCAGGATTTGCAGTTGGATTGCCGATTGACGGTAAGTTTGTCGTTGGTAAATTATGAAGTCTGTGTTGCGGCTTGGAAGAATACACGGCAGATTGAAGTAAATACGGAAAAGCCTTTTGAATGAAAAGGTCGTCTGAAATGCTTTGTAATGGTATTTCAGACAATCTCTTCGCTGATTAATCTTCTTGCGTATATCTGTCCAAGGTATCGACGCTGGAGCGCAAATATAGCCAAGCCAATTGATGGAATTCGCCAAGCGGGTTCCATAGCGCATCTTCACTCATAATGCTGTATTCGTCTTTTGTTTGCAAATTCAGTTCTGCCCCGTCTTCAATAGCCTGATGGCACACCTGATACTCGTGGGTATAGAAATTGTCCATATCGCGAATTAAAGCGACGGCATATTTCCAACGGCGAATGTTTTCTTCCAGTTGCAGTAGTAAATGACACCATTCGCGGTATTTGCTTTGGATTTCATCAATACGTTTTTGCATGTTTGCTTGTCCTTTTTTAATTTGTGAATAAGTTGAATAGGTTGCAGAGTGGAATGAAGTGGTTTTTTGTTTGATTCTACTAAAATTTCTTCAGATGGGACAAAAGTCCCTTTGTATCGAGTTTTCGTTATTAAAAGTACATATTTGTCAAGGAGATGGCATGAAACTGCTGGTTATCGGTAATGGCGGTCGCGAACACGCGCTGGCTTGGAAATTGGCGCAGTCGCCTAAAGTGGAAACAGTATTTGTTGCGCCCGGTAATGCCGGTACGGCGATTGAACCCAAGCTGCAAAACATCGCCTTGACCGCGCATCGGGATTTAATCGAATTTTGCCACAAAGAAAATATTGCTTTTACCGTCGTCGGTCCTGAAGCACCTTTGGCGGCGGGTGTTGTGGATGAATTCCGTGCTGCAGGGCTAAAAATATTCGGTCCGACACAATATGCGGCTCAGTTGGAAAGTTCTAAAGATTTCGCCAAAGCATTTATGGCGAAATACAACATTCCAACCGCGCAATATCAAACCTTTGAAAATGCCGATGCCGCACATGATTACGTCAATCAGAAAGGTGTGCCCATCGTCATCAAAGCCGATGGTTTGGCGGCAGGTAAAGGCGTGATTGTGGCAATGACTTTGGATGAAGCGCATGCTGCGATTGACGATATGTTGTTGGGCAATAAAATGGGCAATGCCGGCGCGCGCGTTGTGATTGAAGATTTCCTGCAAGGCGAAGAAGCGAGCTTTATCGTTATGGTTGATGGCAATCATGTATTGCCTATGGCGACCAGTCAAGACCACAAACGTCTTTTAGACGGAGACAAAGGTCCGAATACGGGCGGTATGGGTGCGTACAGCCCTGCGCCTGTGGTAACGCCTGCTGTGTACGAGCGTGCGATGAACGAGATTATTTTGCCGACCGTAGCGGGGATGAAAGCGGAAGGATATGAGTTCACCGGTTTCCTGTACGCAGGTTTGATGATCGATCAAAGCGGCACACCCTATACGATTGAGTTTAACTGCCGTTTCGGCGATCCCGAAACTCAGCCGATTATGAGTCGTCTGAACAGCGACTTGGCGGATTTGGTTGAAGCAGCAATAGACGGCAAACTCGATAGTGTAACCGCAGAATGGAACCCGCAAACCGCCGTAGGCGTGGTGCTGGCGGCACAAAATTACCCCGAAACGCCTAAAAAAGGCGATGTTATTTCTGGTCTGGATGCCGCCAACCAAATCGGCAAAGTTTTCCACGCAGGTACAACGGCAAACGGGAAAGGCGACGTATTGACTAACGGCGGACGCGTATTGTGTGTCGTAGGATTGGGCGACGATGTGGCGCAAGCCAAAGCCAAGGCGTATGGCGCATTGGAAAAAATCAGCTTTGACGGGATGCAATACCGTAAAGACATTGCCGATAAAGCGATTAACCGTTAATTAGAAAGAGGATGATGCCGTCTGAAGCCAAGTATGACTGATGCGCTTCAGACGGCATTTTATATTATGTTATTTCCGAGAATTATCGCAGCATCAGCGCAACGTAAATTAAGCGTTTATTTGAAAAAAGGCGGTTTGGTCGCTTATCCGACCGAATCTTGTTATGGCTTGGGGTGTCTTCCGACATTAGCCAAAGCACTCGGTAAGTTGGCGCATTTGAAAAAAAGGCCGCAACACAAGGGTATGATTGTCATCGGGAATCAATTTGAACAGTTGCAGCCTTTACTTCAAATGCCGTCTGAAAATCTGCAGGCTATGCTTAGAAAAGAATGGCCCGCCCCTAAAACGTTCCTATTATCTGCCAAATCCTGCGTATTACCTGAGTTGCGCGGGAAACAGCGCAGCAAGTTGGCGGTCAGGATTCCTGATCATGCAGGTGCAAGGCGTTTGTGTCAGGCATTGGGTATGCCTTTGGTTTCCACTTCATGTAATCGGGCGGGCAAACGTGCGTGTCGGACGGAGAGGGAAGTCAGAAGGCAGTTCGGACGCGATGTGTGGATTGTCGGCGGGAGAATCGGCAGGCAGAAATCGCCGAGTCAGATTATCGATGGAGAAACAGGTAAACGTTTGCGTTAGATATGGGGGGCTTGAATGAAAACTTTTTTGCATACGCAAAGAAAAAATTTTTCGGATGGTATTTCTCTACATGATTATTATTGCACAGAGATAAAGGTAGAAAGACGCAACGTCTGCTTTGATTTTGAGGACGGTTTTGTCGTTCTGAACAATAATCCGAACAATCAAGCGGGCAAACATCTGAAAACAGATTTTTCCCGTGTTGTTTTAACCCATGAAAATGAAAACGCCGAAGATGATTATTTGGTTGATATTTTTGAAGACATCGTTTTTTTAGGGAAACGTTTGTTTACGGTCAGAAAATTTCTTGATTTTTCTGAATTGCTTGAGATGGTCAATACACAAGGTTATTTTCTTGAGTTTCTGTATTTGTATGAGTGTATCGGTGTCAAAACAAGCGATTATTTTTTAGAGGCTGTGTTGGTTACGGGACGAAGCCGGGAATGCAAAAAATGCTTTATCAAAATTATAGGGGCAAGCAGTTTTGTGTATCAATGGAACAATTTACGTTTGGATAATGAAATTGTATAGCAGGTTTATATTTCGGATGGAAGCCGGTTTGAAAAAATAATGTGGATAATTTTTGGGGTAACTTTTCAGGAAAATGGCAAAATGCCGTCTGAAATGCGGATATTTCAGTATTTCAGACAGCATTTTTATGATAAGGTTTGTGGATAAGTTTGTGCATAAGTTGTAATCAGAGTTTTTTCCCGCATACGGTTTCATATTGTTTTTCGGTTAATGTCCCGGACAGGATGCTCATCGGGCGGAGGGAAGAGGCTGTGTAGCTTTGTGTGGAAATTTCTGTGTTTTTTGTATCAAACAACTGTAGCGAACTTAAGCGGTATGTTTTGTTGTTGCAGTGGATTTCCCACTCGGCAATGGCAGTCTTGTATGCGGGGGTGTGGGCAAAACGTTCTTGTTTTAGATTGGTAACAACTTTTTTATCTTGGAAAATCATCAGATTTCCGTTTTTTCTCACGCTGTCTTTATTGATATATGTATGAATATTACCGTTTGAGATTGTGCCGATACTTTCCCATCGGGCAGACATTTTCGGCGTGCCGCAGGAGCTTAGCAATATAGGGAGTAAAACGAAAGATAGGAAGATTGGGCGCATTAGGGTTTCCTTAATCATTGAAATCCGCTTCTTCAGAAAGAACGGGTTGGGCGGTAGGGATAATGCCGTCTGTGAAATGAGGCAAATACATAGCAAATTGATGCAGCCTTTGTGTTTTGCGTATTTATAGTGGATTAACAAAAACCAGTACGGAGTTACCTCGCCTTGCCTTACTATTTGTACTGTCTGCGGCTTCGTTGCCTTGTCCTGATTTTTGTTAATCCACTATATTATTCCGTATGGGAAAATATACTGCTTTTGAAGCGTGTATTATGGATGAACTGCCGATAACAGTAAATCGGTTTGATTTGTTTCCGTCAGCTTATGCCGTCTGAAGCCCTTTCAGACGGCATTTATTTTGAAGTTCTAGTTGTTTTTGCCAGTGATATTTTGATGGTTTGAAGCTGTCTTTTATATTCCCGGCAATGCGGGCAGAACAGCAGGTGCATATATATGGAAATCTTCTCGCCCGGGGTGGTTTCCCGATCCTGATGTTTGGAAAGAAGCAGGGCAATATTGCGGCATTTTTTCATAACGGTTTACTTCAGGTTTTCTTGGTTGAACCATTTAATTTGCAGGCATTGGCGCAATGATTCTCGGGCGCGGTGCATAATGGTGTGGTAGTTGGCCGTGCTGATACCGCACATTTGTTGTATTTCGCCGGATGAAAAACCGAGTATTTCCTTCAGGGTAAATACCCGTGCGGTGTTTTCAGGCAGGTTGTATAGGCAGCTTTGCAGAATTTTTTGAAATTCGTTGTTATTTAATGATTTTTCCGGAGTGTTCCAATGTTGCGGCTGCCCTTCCGGCGTCCAATGCCCGTTTTGGGAAAAATGGCTTTCAAATGCTTCATCCAGCAGCTCGTCATCCAGTGCGGTAAAGACTTTCCTCTGCCTCCCGATTTGACGTAATGCGTCAATAATTTTGTTTTTCAATATGGCAAAAAGCCAGCTGTTGACAAGCGCCCTGCCTTGAAAACTGTCGCCTGCGCTGTATGCGGACAGCAATGTTTCCTGCACTAAATCTTCAGCCAAATCAGGGTGGTCGGGCAACTGGAGCCGCGCAAAATGCAGAAGCAGTTTGCGCGACTCCATTAATTCGGCATCGGTCAGGTCGGGTAGCGGCATAGTATCGGGAACAAGGTAATTTTATGCGGATAGATGGTTTTGGCCCGGGGAATTGCCTTCCATATTTTCGGATATGGCGGACAGGGAGGGGATGATAATCCTTTGTTCAATCCAACCTGACCATTTCCCAAGCAAAATATTTTTCCAATTATCGTCCTCAGGCATAAATTCGACAAGGGTTTGGGTGAGGGTGTCAAACGAAAGCGCGGAGGAACCCATTATCTCCAGCAGCATAATATCGAAGCCGTCCAATGTTTGGTACATCACATCATCTTCAGCGTTTCGCCATATTAACAAGGCTGTTTCCGCTTCCTGCAAATCATCGGTAACATCATATCGATATTGCCGGATAAAGGCCGCAGGGGAGGGCGTGTATTTGCTGTCATTTGAATAATGAATGTCGGGAATATCCGGAATTTGTGCAACTTCTGCCAGCAATTGGGTATATTCAAAATCCATCAGTGCCAAAATGCCGTCTGAAAGCGGCAGGCTTTGGCAATATTGTAGGAACTCGCTGGGGATTTCTTGAAAATAGGGCGTTTGGGCGCGCGCGTCGCGAACGAAACCTTCTTTCAGACGACCCCATTCTTCGCGGTCAAAGTATTGCAGCGTTTCGGTATAACAGCGGTCGATAAAGCTGTGGATATTGTTGCGTATCAGTCGGATATAGACATTTAACCGTTCTTGCGGCAATCCGTCGGCGGTTTTACCTTCGCGTATGGCTTGGGCAAAGCGGTGTTGGTATTGGGCGGAGGTTTCAGGCTGCACGGCGGTATTCCTTTCCGGCACGCGTTTGATAATCGGCGATTTTGGCGACTTCGGCTTCGAGTTCGGCAAAAGGCGGAAAATTGAAATCGCGTTCCAACAGGGTGGGCGGAATCGTCGGCAGCTTGGCATAGGCCAGTTCGAGCAAATCCCAAACGGTCGGCAAAACCGCCGCGCCGTGGGTATCAATCAATAATTCGGGCGTTTCGACGTCGTGTCCGGCAATATGGATATAGCACACGCGCTCTGCGTCCACATTTTCTAAAAATGCTTCAGGCGACAACAGGCCGTGATTGACGGCGTTGACGTAAATATTGTTCACATCCAAATGAATGCCGCAGTCGGCTTCGCGGGCAACCGCGTTGAGAAACTCGACCTCGTTCATCTCGGCAAGCGGGGAATGCAGGTAGTAGGACGTGTTTTCCACCGCGATGCGGCAGCCCAAACGGTCTTGCACTTCGCGGATACGCCGCGCCGTATGATGCACCATTTCCTCGGTGAAGGGCAGCGGCAACAAATCGTAAAGATGACCGCCGTCGTGGCAGTAGCTCAAATGGTCGGAGAAAAACGTGCAATTGTAACGGTGCATCATTTCTCTGATGCCGTCTATCAAATCAGTATCCAGCGGGGCTTGCCCGCCCAGCGACATAGACAATCCGTGCAACGCCAGCGGCAGCCGTTCCGCCACGCGGTCAAACTGTTTGCGCGCCCTACCGCCCATTTTCAGCCAGTTTTCGGGGGCGGCTTCGATAAAACGTATCGGGCTGTCGTCTGAAAGCGAGAGGAAGTCTTCCGCCAAGTCGCGGCGGTAGCCCAAGCCTGCGTGTTGAATCATATTTTTACCCGGTTCGGATGGCACAAAAGAATGATGTGCTTGTTAAAAAAATCTTTGTTTGCCGTTAAAAAAGCCGCATTTTACTGAAAAACGCGGCTTGGTTTGAGGGAGCGGATTATTTAGAACCGCATTTGCCTTCGCCGCATTTGCCTTCGGCAGATTTGGCTTTGGCTTTAGATGCTTTGGTGTGTTTGTGGGCTTTTTTTACGGTTGCACCGCATTTGCCCTCGCCGCATTTGCCTTCGCCTGCTTTGGAAGCAGCTGCGCCGCACGAACCTTCGGCAGATTTGGACGCGCCGCAAGAGCCTTGGGCGGATTTTTGAACGCCTGTTGCGTTGCTTGCCGGTTTGTCGGCGGCAACGGCGCCGGCGGCCAAAGACAGGGATAAAGCACCGGCGAGTGCGGCAGCAATGTTTTTGTTCATTTCTATTTCCTTTTCAGAATATCAAGTTAACGAGATAAGGTTGGAATGTTTAGAGTCAGATTCCACGACTGAATCAATCTTGTTTCAGACGGCATCGGGGGCAAAACCGTTTTTTCAGCAGCGTATCCAGCGACCATCCGCCCGCACCCTGCAAAAGCAGCGGGATTAATACCACGATATAAATTAAAGCCATTTTATAACCGTTGTCGCAGACATTGTAACCCGAACCGGCGTGAACCGCAGCCCAAGCGACGGCGGTAACGACCATCAGCCCCAATGCCGACAGGCGCGTTGCCAAACCCAAAAGCAACAGTACGGGCAGCAAAAGCTCCGCATACATCGCGAGATTCCAGTTTAACGCGTCCGGCAGCAAGTTGAACGGGAATGGAAACTGATCGTTGATTTCGGAAAACCAATTCTCCCCGTTCCATTTTTGCAAACCCGATTCCAAAAATTCATATGCGGCAAACAGACGCAAAACCAGCATAGCGGATGCCGTCTGCCAAGTTGTTCCGATTTTCATAAGTGTTCCTGTTTTTGTTTCTGTTGATACCCCATTAGACGGATTTTGTCGGAAAAACTGACACTCGGCAGCCAATAATCTAACAAGTTAATGAATATAAAAAGAAAGTATTTTGACGGGAAGAAAGGGAAAAAGGTGGGATATTTGGATAACGGCGGTGTTGTGAGATAATTCCCGCCTTGGACGGTATGCTTTCAAATGCTAATCCCGACAACAACAAAACGGGACTACTCGATGATAATTTATCAAATAAATCACATTAAAAATAATCAATATGGATAAGGGCGTAAAAAAATACGGAAAAATCTATGAAATCTCGCTCCCAAATGGGAAATTTGCTTACATATGTAGGGTGAGGCAATACGAGTTTGGTATTTTTGATTATCTCTCGGAAAAGACAGCCAATATGGATGAGCTTCTTTCTGTTGGGTTTAAGACTTATAAATCCTGTATAGAAACAGCCATAAGAAAGAAGATTTGGAAACTGATAGGGCAAGTTGATTTAGAGAAAGAAAATATAATATATCCAGATTTAGCGATTTTCTTATCATACAATAAAGAACTTTTTATTAGACAATCAAGAGTAATGAGAAACGGAAATCCTTTGGTAGTTTCTCAAAAAGATTATATAGACTTACTAAAGCGAGGGTATATATTTGGTTTCTTTGACGATTACAAAATCTTTGAACTCTGGCTGTCTAGTAATGTGGAAAATTATCCAGAAAGTGAAGGCATATTTCCTTTGCCATCTCAGTATTTATAGGGGCAACAGCCTATGTCGCTGGAAAATGAAACTATTGATGGTGGCTCCTACCATTCATATGACCCAACAATTACAATTTCCGTAAAGGAAAAAAAGAAAATATTAATTTTGATGATGACTTAACAAAGCCCCTTTCGCTTGGCTGTCAAAGGTGGTTGTTAAGAAAAGCAATCCCCCTTTGACGGGATGCAATATATAAAGGAATGGAAAATATGGTAACGTTTTCAAAAATCAGACCACTTTTGGCAATCGCCGCTGCCGCTTTGCTTGCCGCCTGCGGTACGGCGGGAAACAATGCCGCCCGCAAGCCGGTGCAAACCGCCAAACCCGCCGCAGTGGTCGGTTTGGCACTCGGTGGCGGCGCGTCTAAAGGATTTGCCCATATAGGCATTATTAAGGTTTTGAAAGAAAACGGTATTCCTGTGAAGGTGGTTACTGGCACATCGGCAGGTTCGATAGTCGGCAGCCTTTTTGCATCGGGTATGTCGCCCGACCGCCTTGAATTGGAAGCCGAGATTTTAGGTAAAACGGATTTAGTCGATTTAACCTTGTCCACCAGTGGTTTTATCAAAGGCGAAAAGCTGCAAAATTACATCAACCGAAAAGTCGGCGGCAGGCAGATTCAGCAGTTTCCCATCAAATTTGCCGCCGTTGCCACTGATTTTGAAACCGGCAAGGCCGTCGCTTTCAATCAGGGGAATGTCGGACAGGCGGTTCGTGCTTCCGCAGCAATTCCCAATGTGTTCCAGCCAGTCATCATCGACAGGCACAAATATGTTGACGGCGGTCTGTCGCAGCCCGTCCCTGTCAGTTCGGCCCGGCGGCAGGGGGCGAATTTTGTGATTGCCGTCGATATTTCCGCACGTCCGAGCAAAAATGTCGGTCAAGGGTTCTTCTCTTATCTCGATCAGACACTGAACGTAATGAGTGTTTCTGCACTGCAAAACGAGTTGGGGCAGGCAAATGTCGTCATCAAACCGCAGGTGTTGGATTTAGGGTCTGTGGGCGGATTCGATCAGAAAAAACGCGCCATCCGGTTGGGTGAAGAGGCCGCACGTGCCGCATTGCCTGAAATTAAACGTAAACTGGCGGCATACCGTTATTGACGCTATGCCGTCTGAACGTGTTTCTAGAAGGCTTTATCCATAGAAAAAAATACCCGAATCCCTTACAATACGCCCCTAAAATTTTGAAAGAACAAAAGAATCATGGAAGCCGAAGTAATCAACCAGCTCAACAACACCCTGAACGACTTGGAGAAACGCAGCGAAGACATCCGCGTCTATATGGACTATCAGGGCAAGAAAGACCGATTGGAAGAAGTCATCGGCCTTTCCGAAGACCCTGAGCTGTGGAATGACCCGAAACGCGCCCAAGAAATCGGCAAAGAGCGCAAAATCCTTGAAGGCATCGTGTTGACGCTCGACAACATCGCGTCTGGCATCGAAGACAACCGCATGCTGATCGAAATGACCGTCGAAGAAAACGACGAAGAAGGGTTCGCCGCCGTGCAGGAAGACGTGGCGGGACTGGAAAAACAGATGGCGGATTTGGAGTTCAAACGGATGTTCAACCAGCCCGCCGACCCGAACAACTGCTTTATCGACATCACCGCAGGCGCAGGCGGTACGGAAGCGGAAGACTGGGCGGGTATGCTGTTCCGCATGTACAGCCGCTACGCCGAGCGCAAAGGCTTCAAAATCGAAATCCTCGAAGAAGACGACGGCGAAATCGCGGGCATCAACCGCGCCACCATCCGCGTGGAAGGCGAATA
Organism: Neisseria sp. Marseille-Q1983; assembly: GCF_018224585.1. Taxonomy (NCBI): domain Bacteria; kingdom Pseudomonadati; phylum Pseudomonadota; class Betaproteobacteria; order Neisseriales; family Neisseriaceae; genus Neisseria; species Neisseria sp. Marseille-Q1983. The sequence goes on along the minus strand of NZ_JAGTUI010000019.1, from coordinate 1,102 downwards.
CGCCTACGGCTTGCTGCGCACGGAAACCGGCGTTCACCGCTTGGTGCGCTACTCGCCGTTTGACTCGAACAACAAACGCCATACGTCGTTCTCATCCGTGTTCGTTTACCCCGAAATCGACGATTCCATCGAAATCGAAATCAACCCCGCCGATTTGCGCATCGACACCTACCGCGCATCGGGTGCGGGCGGTCAGCACATCAACAAAACCGACTCCGCCGTGCGCATTACCCACGAGCCGACGGGGATTGTGGTGCAATGTCAAAACGACCGTTCTCAACACGCCAACAAAGCGGCCGCGATGGAAATGTTGAAATCCAAACTGTATGAATTGGAAATGCGCAAACGCAACGAAGAGAAACAGGCATTGGAAGAAGGTAAATCTGATGTAGGTTGGGGCAGCCAAATCCGCTCGTATGTTTTGGATTCCTCACGTATCAAAGACTTGCGTACAGGCTACGAAGTCGGCAACACCAAAGCCGTATTGGACGGCGACTTGGACGGCTTTATCGAAGCTAGCCTGAAACAGGGTGTGTAGTTTAGGCTGTATGCCGTCTGAAACCTGTACCGTTTCAGACGGCATTTTTGCGTTTCGTGTTATAATCCGCGCCGCACACGGGACGGGCAGACAGTCGCCGCGTATCGCGTAAGGCATACGGGGAGGAAAGTCCGGGCTCCGCAGGGTAGAATGCCGGTTAACGGCCGGGCGCGGTAACGCGACGGAAAGTGGAACAGAAAGCAAAACCGCCGATGGCTGCTTTGGCAGCACAGGTAAGGGTGAAAAGGTGCGGTAAGGGCGCACCGCGCATTTGGTAACAATATGCGGCAGGCCAAACCCCATTCGGAGCAAGACCAAACAGAACGCAATGACGCTGCCCGCCGAGCGTTCGGGTAGGTTGCTTGAGCATACCGGCAACGGTATGCCTAGAGGAATGACTGTCCGAGACAGAACCCGGCTTACCGCCTGTCCGGTGTGCATCCGACACGCAAATGCCGTCTGAAACCTGAAATATGGTTCAGACGGCATTTTTATTTAGGTTGTGTTTTTATAGTGGATTAACAAAAACCGGTACGGCGTTGCCTCGCCTTAGCTCAAAGAGAA
>NZ_JAGTUI010000018.1:15319-38262 GCF_018224585.1 Neisseria sp. Marseille-Q1983 | reverse complement strand
TGTACTGTCTGCGGCTTCGTCGCCTTGTCCTGATTTTTGTTAATCCACTATAAAATGCCGTCTGAACCACGTTTCGGTTCGGACGGCATTTTTGCATCCTGAGACCTTTGCAATAACATAGGTTACTAAAATTTTATGCTCAATCTCATTTTCAAAATGCAAAACTTTTCTGATTTTTCCTACTTTTTGCTCAATATTAGGAAGGTTTTAGGCAATTGAAAATTTTTTGGCGCATTTTTATGCGTCAAATTTCGTTAACAGACTATTTTTGCAAAGGTCTCATCCTTTTATGGGGATTTCCCGCATCAGGGCGGTATTCGGGGCGAATCCCGCTTCAGACGGCATTGCCGGTCAAGGCTTGTCCGAAGGAGGATGTCCCTGTTCTTTGGCGGGCGGGAGGAAAAGTATGCAGGGATTGCTTTTAATCTGATTCCAAAAACTTTTGATCAGATTGCGGATGCTGCCGATTTTCGTGCCGCGCGAGCGCAGGGCGACGAAGAGGGCGAGGCTGAAGCTGACGCAGAGGTTGACCAAGCCGATGGCGAGGACGCTGAAAATGCCGAGTACGAACGTGCCCAAACCGACGTTGCCGCTGACAGCGGCATAGCCGAGGTTGGCGGAGGAAAAGGCGACGTGGCGGATGTCCAGCGGCAGCCCGAGGAGGTGTCCGAAATAGCCGGTCATACCCAAGAGCATCCCGAAGATGAAGTTGCCGACCAGCGAGCCGTAGTGTTTGTGGATGTAGGCGGCGAGGACGCGGCGGGGCCCCGGGCGCATGATTTTACGCAGCAAGGGGTTGAAGGGCAGGCGTTGGCGCAGGTTGAGGTAGTCGGCTCGGTTGTCGAAAAAACCTGCGATGATGCCGGAGCAGAACAGCCACAGACCTGCAATGGCGGCATACCACAGCGTCGGGTAAGCGATGATGTCTATGGATTTGAACTGGTAGGCGGCGGTGTGGGCATCGAGTATGGGCTGTTGGTGCAGATGGGCATAGCCGAACGATATGGTGCACGCCAAAAGGATGGCGATGGAAACGTTGCCGAAAACGGCGACGCTTTGGGAGCGGCATACGTCGATGAGGAGCTTGGCGAGTTTGTTGTCCACCGCTTTGCCGCCTTCGTTGAGGTCGACCTGTTCGGCAAAGCTGGCGGCAGTCATCGCGGGCTGTTTGGTGGCGACGGTGCAGTGCAGAATATGGATGATCATAAAGCCGATGCCGTAGTTGAACCCCGCCGACAAGGAAGTGAGGAAGGGGCTGAGGCCGAGTGTGCCGATGCGGATTTTGAGCAGCGCCATCAGGGCGATGATGACGCCGCCGCCTGCCGCCGAGTAGAACATTTTGAAATATTCTTTGCGGTTGCGGGTGATGTAGTGTTCGCCGTGGTGGCTTTTGTTTTCGGTAATGCTGCGGGCGAGCATACGGATGCTGCTGCGGCGCAGGTGGCGGGTGCTGTATTGTTCGACCGCCGCGTAGATGAGGGAGTTCATCAGCGCGATGGTCAGGCGGTTGCTGTTGCCGGCGCCGGTTTGGATGTCGGTGAGCAGCTTCAGACGGTCTACGGTCTGCCGGAGCCGTTCGAGCAGGTGGGCGACTTTGACCGACGAACCGGAGCCGGCGCCCGTCCCTTTGCGGCGCAAATAGTCAATCTGGCTGAAACATTGGTCGAACATCACCTCGAGGTGGGCGGTGTCGTAAGGCGCAGTGCTGTTGCGGTAGTGTTCGACCAGTTTGGCGGTTTCGCGCTGGAGGGCGACGAAGGAAGAATCGGCTTCCAGCAGGCGCGGGGCGATGCGGATGAGGTCGGGTTCGATGGCTTCGGATGCCGTCCAGACAGACAGCATTTCGATGGCGCGCAAACGCGCATCGGCAAGGCGGATGCCCGCCGTCTGCAATTTGGACGGCTCGGCGTGGCTCCGGATGAGTTCGTATAAAACCAGCCATTGGCGGATATTGAGCGTTTGCAGCCATTTGTCGTCGTTTTCGGAATGGAAAAGATAAAGGAAGACTTCGCCCAAGTTGGCAAAATCTTTATATGACGGGCTGAAGCGTTCGTATATGCGTATGCCCATTTCCCGGGCAAAGCTGTGGCGCGAGAAGATGCCGAGTTTGATGAGTGCCGGATAAATGTGCACCTGCGCGAGCCAGATGTAAAAACACCGGCTGAAGCGGGACAGTAATTCCCTGTCTTGTTTGAATGTGTCGATAATCAGGTCGAAACGTTCCCCCGCACATTTTTTGCCGCCACGGCGCAAAAATTTAATCAGTGCGTTGAGGACGTTGACAAAATCGGTATGTCCCAAGCTTTCCGAAAGCAGGGGGCGTAGGTTTTGAGGGGTAATTTTCTTCATATCAGCCATTGTACCGCATCGGCAATCCGGCGTTAAACGCCCCGATGGTGGGGAGGGCGCGCCTGCGGTGGGCGGCGCATTTTCCGCTAGTTTGAAATCAAACTATATTAATGATATAATAAATATCGATAAATCAATCTGATAGAATAATCCGTATTGATTTTTAATTTTTTCGATTATAACAATTTCGGCCGGTTTGTGCATTTCGTCATCCGGAAGCCGGTATTTTACCGGCAGGTTTTGACCGCTTTGCCCGATGACCGGGTTTGTCTGTTTTTAACAAAGGAGTGAGAAGGTTTGTCCCTGTCTGAATTTATAGAACGCCGAACGTCATTTAATCCGATGGTTATTTTGACGACTTTGTTTTTTGTGTGTGTTTTGGCGGTATTGGTTTTAACCGTGCCGGATCAGGTGCAGATGTGGCTCGATCGGGCAAAAGAAGTCATTTTTACCGAGTTCGGCTGGTTTTATGTTTTAACGTTTTCCATTTTTCTGGGTTTCCTGCTGATACTCTCGGTCAGCAGTTTGGGAAACATCAGGCTCGGACGGGATGAAGATGTGCCGGAATTCGGCTTCCTGTCGTGGCTGGCGATGCTGTTTGCGGCCGGGATGGGCGTGGGTCTGATGTTTTTCGGCGTGGCAGAGCCGTTGATGCATTATTTTTCGGACATTACGGCCGGCACGCCGGAACACAGGCAGCAGCAGGCATTGCTGCACACGGTGTTCCATTGGGGCGTTCACGCTTGGTCGGTGTACGGTACGATTGCATTGGCTTTGGCTTATTTCGGTTTCCGCTACAAGCTGCCGCTTGCCCTGCGTTCTTGTTTTTACCCCCTGTTGAAAGAAAAAATTTCCGGAAGGTTCGGCGATGCCATTGATATTATGGCGTTGCTTGCTACTTTTTTCGGCATCATCACCACATTGGGGTTCGGGGCTTCGCAACTGGGCGCCGGATTGCAGGAAATGGGCTGGATTGCCGAAAACAGCTTCAGCGTGCAGGTTTTGATTATCGCCGCCGTCATGTCCCTCGCCGTCGTTTCGGCAATATCCGGCGTGGGGAAGGGCGTGAAGGTGTTGAGCGAGTTGAACCTGGGCCTTGCGTTTTTGCTGCTGTTTTTTGTTTTGGCGGCGGGACCCACTGTTTACCTGTTGTCGGCATTCGGCGACAACATAGGGAACTACCTCGGAAATCTGGTGCGCCTCAGTTTTAAAACTTATGCGTACGAACGGGAACACAAGCCGTGGTTTGAATCTTGGACGGTGCTTTATTGGGCGTGGTGGTGTTCTTGGGCGCCGTTTGTGGGTTTGTTTATCGCGCGCATTTCAAAGGGGCGCACCATCCGCGAGTTTGTCTTCGGGGTTTTGCTCATCCCCGGCCTGTTCGGCGTTTTGTGGTTTACCGTCTTCGGCAATACGGCGATTTGGCTGAATGACGGGGTTGCGGGGGGAATGCTCGAAAAGATGACCTCCTCTCCGGAAACGCTGCTTTTTAAATTCTTTAATTACCTCCCCCTGCCCGAATTGACGAGCATCGTCAGCCTGCTGGTCATTTCTCTGTTTTTTGTAACTTCTGCCGACTCCGGGATTTATGTCCTGAACAATATTACCTCTCGGGACAAAGGCTTGAGCGCGCCACGGTGGCAGGCGGTTATGTGGGGCGTGCTGATGTCTGCCGTTGCCGTTTTGCTGATGCGCTCGGGTGGGCTAGGCAACCTGCAGTCTATGACCCTGATTGTTTCCCTGCCGTTTGCCCTGCTGATGCTGATAATGTGTTTCAGCCTGTGGAAAGGATTGAGTGCGGATAAGAAATATTTTGAGACCCGGGTTAACCCTACCAGTGTATTTTGGACGGGCGGCAAGTGGAAAGAACGGCTGGTGCAGATAATGAGCCAGACGCAGGAGCAGGATATTTTAAAATTCCTCAAACAGACTGCATCGCCCGCTATGCACGAGTTGCAACGGGAGCTTTCGGAAGAATACGGCTTGAGCGTCCGGGTCGATAAGATGTTTCATCAGGACGAGCCCGCAATCGAGTTCGTCATTCGGAAAGAGACGATGCGCGATTTTATGTACGGGATTAAGTCTGTCGGGCAGGATGTATCCGACCAGTTGATTAACGACGGCAACCTGCCGCATATCCGGCACCAGACAACTTACAAACCTTACGCTTATTTTTTCGACGGGCGCGTCGGGTACGATGTGCAGTATATGAACAAGGACGAGCTGATTGCCGACATTTTGAAAAACTACGAACGTTATTTGATGTTGTTGGATGATGTCGGTCAGGAACTGATGGCGCACGAGCAGGTGGAATTGGCAGAGTAAATGCCCTCCCTCCGGCGTTTGCCAAAAAAATGCGGTGAATCAGATTCACCGCATTTTTTTTGCCGGACGGGGCTTCAGACGGCACGGCATTCATTTGTTTCCTTCAAACTGCTCCTTCAACACCCGTTTCAATACCTTGCCCGTAGCGTTGCGCGGCAGCCCGTCTTTAAAGTGGATTTGTTTGGGGATTTTGAAATTTGCCAGCACGGTACGCAGGTGGCGGCGGATTTCGTCCTCGCCCAAATCCATACCTTCCTTCAATTGGACGAAGGCGACGATTTCCTCGTCGGCATAACGGTCTTTCACGCCGATGACGGCGGCGGCTTCGACGGCATCGAGTTTGTAGATTTCTTCTTCGATTTCGCGCGGATAGACGTTTTGACCTTTGGAAATAATCAAATCTTTTTTGCGGTCGACGATAAAGATAAAGCCGTCTTCGTCTATGGTAACGAAATCGCCCGTTTTCAACCAGCCGTTGACGATGGTTTCATCGGTGGCGGCAGGCATATTGAGGTAGCCCCGCATCACCGAACCGCCCCTGACGATCAGTTCGCCCACTTCGCCGCGCGGCACTTCGACCAGTTCTTCATCGACGGCTTTGACTTCCAAACCGGGCAGGGGGATGCCGACGCTGCGGGCTTTTTGCCGTTCGGGCGTATTGACGGCGACGACGGGCGAGGCTTCGCTCAGTCCGTAGCCTTCCAGCAATTTGGCGCGGGGGAACTTGGCTTTGAAATCGAGGATGGTTTGTTCCGCCAAAGGCGCACCGCCGCTGATAAACAGGCGGATGCGGTTGAACCATCTGAAATACCAAGGGATTTTTGCCTTGCTCATCGCGGTGTAAATCGCGGGTACGCCCAAAAATACGGTCGCGCGTTTGAGCAGGGCCTGTTTCAAAACGTTGGAAAACGGGAAAACGGATTTGACCAAAATAATCGAACACGCCATATAAATCGGCAGCAGCACCATAGCCGTCAGCGTGAAGCTGTGGAACATCGGCAGGAAAACGATAAAGCGGTCGCGTTTGGAAATTTTAAAGATGCGTTCGATGCCGTTCAGGTTGGCGAACAGGTTGGCGTAACTGATTAGCGCGCCTTTGGGATGCCCCGTCGTGCCGGAGGTGTAGATGATGTGTGCCAAATCATTTATCCGGGGTTGGCGGCCCAAGTCGGGTTTTTCGGGGAAGCGGCGCACATCTTCAAAAAAGGCATCGCCTTCCGCCGCTCCGCCGCCCTGCCGGCTTTTGCCTGTCCAAATGATTTTTTCGACGGGCGTTTGCGCCTTCAAGCCCGCCAATTCTTTTGACAGGCCGGCCGAGGCGAACAGGAAGCGCGCCTTGCAGTCGTTCAGGATATACGCGTATTCGCTGTTTTTCAAAAATGTGTTCATCGGTACGGCGACCGCGCCGATGGCGGACACGGCGAAATAGGCGGTAATAAATTCTGTGGAATTGGAAACCGCCAGCGCGACCGTGTCGCCGAACTTCACGCCGATATTTTGCAGATACGCCGCGACGGCTTCGGCTTCCTGCTTGAGCGCGCGGTAGGCGGTTTTTTCCTTGCCGTCGAACACTGCCGTGCCGTTGCCGTTTTTGCGGCAGGCGGTGGTCAGCATTTCGTAGAAATTGGCATAAGTCCGGTTCATGAAACTTCCTTTATGGTTGCGGACGGAGAACGCCCTCATTTGAAAACAATATGCCGTCTGAAAACGGGAGGCGGCAGTTTATCATCTTTGCCTTCAGACTGCATATCAAACGCCGCCTTTGCGCCGTATGCCGGAGGTTCGCCTGCGGCTTTCCTATGTCTGACCTGAATGCCGTCTGAAGCAATATGAAGGTATGCGTTTCAGACGGCATCCCCCTGTTGCGGAAATACCGTCCGCCTCCTGTCCGATTATTGCCTGATTGCGGCGGCGCGGACGAGTTCTTCGAGGCTGTCGGCGAGCATTTCCGCCGCGCGCCGGTAGCCTTTGGCGGAGAAGTGTACGCCGTCTTTGGCGGCCCATCCTTGGTTGAGCCAGTTTTTCATGCTGCATATGCCGCCCATGGCGTTTTGCCAAGACCAGAACATGGTTTGTCCCTGCCGGGCGACGCGCCGCTGCATCTGTTGGACTTCGGTCAGGCGGGCGGGGCGCGTGCCGCATACGCCGAGCGTGTTTTTCAGGGATTCGGGTGCGCCGATGATGAGGATGCCGGCGGCAGGCAGGCTGTCACGGATTTGGCGGACGGTATCCAGCCATTTTTGTTCGGTGTCGGCAATGTCGATGTTGTCGCCGAAGGCTTCGTTGGTGCCGTAGGAAAGGATAACCAAATCGGCGCCGGTTTGGGCAAGGTCGTTCATACGGTCGGCACGCCATTTCGACCACTGGGTTAATTGTGCGCCGTTGATGCCCATCGCGGAAACGGTAATGCCGCCGGTGGGGTTTTCGATATTGATAAATCCGATGTCCCACGGCATTTCGGTGTGTATGGTCAGGGGCAGTGCCGCGCCCGTATCCAGTACCTGCCAGCCGCCGCCGTTGGCGGAGACGGTGTTGCCGTTGACGGTCAGGGTTTGTTCGGCGAGCAGGGGTTTGGCAAACAGGGAAACGCGCTGTTTGCCGGTCTTGCCGTCCGATGCGCTCAGGGTCATGCTGCCGCCGCTGCCGGTGTGGGCGAGGATGCCGCCGAGCGGGAAGTCTCCGGTGTTGTTCCTGCTGGTGAGGCTTTGCCAGTTGCCGTTATAGCGGACGGCCGCCATACGCTGCCCTTTGACGTTGGCGGGGTAAACCCAGCCTATGCCGCCGTCGCCCCAAGTTTTTTGCAGGCGTTTGCGGAGGCTGTCGGTAAAGAAGTCGCCGGCGGTATGCGAGTCGCCGATTTGCAGGATGCGGAAGGTCTCGCTGCTGCCTTGTGCGACGGATTGGAGTTTTTTCATCCAAGGCGAGGCGGCAGCGTTGCCGTAGTCGGTCAAGAGCCCGTTTGTATCGGTGTAGGGGGCGGACGGGGAAACGGTAACGGTGTCGAGACTGACGGAGGCAACGGGTAGGGCGTTTGCCTGAGTTGCGGCGAACAGGGCGGAAAATGTGATGAGGTGTCTGAGGTTCATGGTTGTTGGCTTGGTGTAAAAGTGAGTTTTTCCATTATTTTTTCCGCCAGCAGTTTTTGTCCTTCGGCGGTAAAGTGTATGCCGTCTTTACTGCGGTAGCGGACGGATTTGCCGTTGACGTTGACGGAGTCGGTGTAGCGGTCTTCCCCGCCGCTCAAGGTGTGCGCGGTGGGAATCAGGATGATTTTGCCTTCCAGGTGTTCCGAAAGCAGTTTGTCGAGGTAGCGCATCTGCCCGTCAAGCTTGGCTTTTTTCATGTAGGGGATACCGAGCCAGACGACTTGGACGTGGTGCGTGTGTGCGGCTTTAAGGATGCGGTCGACGCGTTTCAGGTATTCTTGCGCCCATTCGTCGGAAGCGAATTTGAGGTATTGCTTGCCGATGGGGAAATCCCACGGGTCGTTCGGGCCGAGGAAGACGGCTAGCACGCTGATTTCGGGATGTTTTTGCAGGGTTTCTTCAATCGTTTTCGGCCAGTCGAAGAATTTGGGATAGGAAAGCCCCGTGCTTTGTTTGCTGAGGTTGACGGATTCGATGCCGTATTGCTGTTTCAGGCTTTTTTGCACGAAGGGTGCAACACCCTGCATCAGCGAATCGCCGGCGAAAAAGACTTTGTCCCCGGTTCGGACGGCGGCGGTGTCGGTGTTCTGTTTCCATTCTTGGATTTCGCCGGTTTGAGGGACGGCTTCGGATGCGGCGGCTTCAGACGGCATATCTGTCGAACCGCCGCCTTGAGCCGTCGACGGCGTTTCGCCGGACAGGAAGGCTTTGATGCCGTCTGAAAAGACGTAGGCGTTTTCCTGCAACGCCGCACCGGTTTGCCACCATCCGTAGGCGGCAAGCGGTTCGAGCGGGCTGTTGCGGTGGTAGGTCTGCTGCCAGTAGGCGTTGATGGGGTTTTGGCTGAACCACACGGCAATCAGGGCAGACATCAATATGGAGGCGAAAAGGGAAAGAAAGTTTTTCATGTCCAAACCCTTAAAAATTGGCATAAATAAAGCCGGGTATCCCCGAAGGGGCAAATACGATAATCAGCAGCAGGATGATGGAAATCGGGATAAACCACAGCCACATCGGGATTTTTTCCAAACCTCCGACTATACCGTCGAAAGCGCGTTGCAGGTAAGGGTAGAGCAGCATCATGGATGCAGACGAGGCAAGCAGCAGCATATCCGCCTGTTGCGGCGCATTCCAGCCGTTGGCATTGGCAAAGAGCGCGCTGAAAACCGCGCCGGCATCGTCGGGGTTTGCGGTATTGAAGACGACAAAGCTAAGGCAGACAAAATGGAAGGTAACAAACCACGAGAGCGGCGCAAGGTATTTCAGACGGCATAGCGCGTCGCGTCCGAAATAGCGGTCGCCCGTGTTGAGCAACACCAGTGCCGTGCCGTGCAGCGCGCCCCAAATGAGGAAGTTCCAGCCGTAGCCGTGCCAGATGCCCGAGAGCACCATTGCCGCCATCAGGTTGAACTGTGTCCGCAAAAAGCCTTTTTTGCTGCCGCCCAAGGGGATGTAGATGTAGTCGCGTATCCAGGTGGAAAGGCTGATGTGCCATTTGTCCCAAAATGCGCGGATGTTTAAAGCACGAAGCGGTGCGGAGAAGTTTTTGGGCAGCCGGAAACCCAGCAGCATCGCCATACCGATAACCAAATCGGAATATCCGGAAAAGTCTAAAAAGAGTTGGAAGGTATAGCCGTACACGCCCGCCAATACGCCCCAGCCGTCGAATTGGGCGGGGTTTTCAAATACGGGCGACACCCAGTTTTCCGCCAGCATCCCCGCCAGCCACCATTTTTTGGCAATACCCAGCAAAATCAGGGAAACGGCGAGTGCGGGGCGGACGGGCGAACGCGGTTGGCGGGTGCGGATTTGCGCCAGTGCGCCCGCCTGTTCGCCGTCCGCGCTTTTGAATGCGGCGGCGCGGATAATCGGGCCGGAGGTAACGGTGGGGAAAAAACTCAGGTGCAGCAGCAGCTCGTGCCACTCGAAACGCGCGGCGTGCGGCGCACGGAAGCAGTAAACCAGATAAGCGAGCGACTGGAAGGTGTAATACGAAAGCCCCAGCGGCATCAGGATGTCGATTGCGCCGCCTTGTCCGGCATATTGGGCAATCAGCGGCCGGAAAAAGTCGAAATATTTGAAAAAGCCCAAGACGGTCAGCGAGGTGGCAATGCCGCACCCCAGCCAAAAGCGGCGCGTATTTTCGCGATCGGAACGGAGCAGTTCGCCCAAAAGGTACACGCAGGAGGAATAAAGGACGATGATTGCCGCAAATACGGGGCCGATATGGTAGAGCCAGCCCATACCGGCAGCCAAAAGCAGCAGGTTTTGGGCGGACGGGTATTCCGCCAAGCCCCAGTAAAGCGGCAGGAAGGCGAGAAAGAACAGTGCGAACTCGACAGACAGCAGCGGCATAAACCATCCTTGGAACAAAAAATAGGCGTTAAAACACGGCAAGGCCCGTTATTTTAAGCAGGGGCGGATATTTCTTCAATCAAAATGCCGTCTGAAGGGCGGGAGGGGCTTCAGACGGCATCGCGCGGTCAGGTTCGGATATGGCGGTTCAGGTTCAGGCACAGCCACAGCCCGACCGCCGCCGCAAACATACCGGCGATGCCGATACGGGAAATGCCGGCATATTGCGTTACCCAATGCCCCAGCAGCGCGCCGCCGCCGATACCAACGTTGTAAAGTCCCGAATAAATCGAGTTGGCAAGGTCTGCGGCATCGGAGGCGAAATCCAAAACTTTGGAAACCATCCCCAAGCTGACGATCACAATCGCCGTCCCCCATACGAACACCAGCGCGTAAATGGCGGCAGGCAAATGCGCCAAAGGTAGCAAAAGTCCTGAGGACAAAGCGATGACTGATACCGCGCCCGCCAAAAATGCGCGCGGATGTTTGGCAAACCATTTGCCGAACAGGTAAGACGCGGCAAAACCCGCCAGGCCGTACAGCCCCAGCACCACCGTAACCTGCCGCGCTGAGAAACCGCCGATTTGGATGACGAAGGGCTCGATGTAGCTGTATGCGGTAAAGTGTGCCGTGATGACCAGTACCGTCATCGCATACAGCAGCATCAGTTTTTTCCGTTTTAAAAGCAGGGGCAAGCTGCTTAAAGAACCGGCATTCACGCTCGGCAGGCGCGGCAGGCTTTTGGCAAGCACTGCCATCACCGCCGCCGCACACAAACCAATCAGCAGAAAACTCGCCTGCCAGCCCAAATATTGTCCGACCATGCGCCCAAGCGGAATCCCCGCCACCATCGCCATTACCGTTCCCGTACTGAGCAGCCCCAATGCCTGATTTCCCTTTCCGACAGGGGCGATGCGTACCGCCAGCGAAGCCGTAATGGACCAGAATACCGCATGGGTCAGCGCAATCCCCACGCGGCTGGCAAGCAGGATTTCAAACCGCCACGAGGCAAACGACAGGATGTGGCTGACGGTAAACAGCGCAAACAGAACCAGCAGCAGGCCGCGCCTTTCCATATGGCGCGTCAGCAGCATGAGCGGCAGCGAAGTCAGCGCGACAACCCAAGCGTAAACCGTAATCATCACACCCGTTTCGGTCGCCGTCATGCCGAAGCTTCGTCCGATGTCGCTCAAAAGTGCGATGGGGATGTATTCGGTCGTGTTGAAAATAAATGCGCCGATTGCCAAGGCAACGATGCTCAACCAGGGTTTTTGCGAAGCGTTCATTGTTGTTGTCCTGATGGGAATTGCCGCCATTATGCGCAAGCGTCCGTATTTTTTCAAACCGCCGCACCGTTTCCGCGTTTGCCCAAGTTCACGCTCCGACTTACAATAACGCCCGTCAGATTGCAGTACCAACGAAAGGAAAAATGATGGAAACCCTTATCCTTGACATCGGCGGCATGAGCTGCGGCGGCTGCGTCAAAAGCGTTACCCGGATACTGGAAAGCGTCAAAGGCGTGGCAAGCGTCGAAGTCAGCCTTGAAAACAAAAGCGCAACCGTCGCATACGACCCCGCGCAAACCGATGCGGGGGCGTTGATTGAAGCCGTAGAAGACGGCGGCTATGATGCCGCGTTGAAATAAAGCGGCAAAAATGCCGTCTGAAGCCTTTGCGCCTCCCCGATGCCGTCTGAAGCACGCTCCGTGTCTTCAGACGGCATTTTTATGTAAGGTTTACGGTTTCTGAGGAATCATCAGTACGGGGATGACGACTGCCCATACCGGAATGTCTTCCCGATATTGTTCGAGATATTTTTTGCCGACATCTTCCAAATAGAAGACACCGACAGCGGCAACGGCGGCACGGGCATGTTTGGGGATTTTTTCTTTAAAATTCTTGGCAGTTTTGGCAACCGGTATCTTGTTGGCGCAGAAAAGGTAATTGCCGCCGCCGTCTTCAATGATGTCTAGGCTGTCGCCGGTTTTCAACATTTTGGCAGCTTCGATGCGTTCGCCGATTTCCCCGTATGAAGGATTTTCGTTTTCTCGGGCGATGAAGCCGATATCCAACGCTCCTCCATAGTTGGAAAGCATCCTGTATTCGACATTCAATTCAGGCAGTTCGGCAAAGGTGCGGTCTATGCACTCTACGTCTTCGGGCAATGTGTTTATCCATGCGTGGTGTGGCGTGTGGTGGATCAGTGTCAGCGTCTTTTTGGCACGGGTCATGGCGACATAATAGAGGCGGCGGTTTTCGTCGCTGCGCTCTTCCCAGCCGTCGTCCAGGATAAAGACGTGGTCGAATTCCAAACCTTTGGATGAATGCGCCGTTCCCAAGAATATGCCGTCTGAACGGCTGATTTTCTCGTTGCCGACATATTCGTACAGCCAGTTTTTCAGAAATGCCGCAGGATGTTGCGGTGCGGCAGTGTTTTCAGACGGTCGGGCAATGGGGAATTCGTTGAGGAAGTCGGCTTTAAGCTGTGCGAACCAGTTTTCCCATTTCTTGCCGCTGTGCCTGATTTCTTTCTCTATCAGCCGACAGAAATCCGCCGAAGAAAGCATACCGTCCACCGCCGTTTCGATGCCGTGCACCAGACGGACGAATTCACGTGTTTTGCATAAAGGCAGGCTTTGTTCGTTTGTCAGGAAGTAGGGGATGCCGTTTTGTTCGCACCATGCCTGCATGGGGTTGAGTGTGTCGTTGTTGCGGGCAAGGACGGCGATGCTGTTCCAAGGGATGTCCGCCAAATTCCGCAAACGCTGTATTTCCTCAATGACGGCTTGGGATTGGATGTTGAAGCGTCTTCTCCGGTTGAACTCGGGGTGCAGGCGGATGACGCGGACGCGGCCTTGGCGTTCGGGGTCGGTTTTCGCCCAGCCGCCGCCGTCGGGGTCTTGCCGCCTTTCGGGATTGACGGCGATAGGGTGCAGGTTTTTCAGGCGGTCGGGCATTCCGCTTATCACGCGGTTGGCGGCGGCGATGATGTTTTGCGTGCTGCGGTAGTTGAAAGTCAGGAAATCGGGCGAATCCACGCCGTATTCTTCCTGAAAACGGCGGATGTATTCGTTGCTGCTGCCGTTGTAGGCAAAGATATTTTGGTCGTCGTCGCCGACTGCAAGAATGGTCAGCTTGTCTTCATCGTCGCGTTTCCTGCCTGCCAGCGCGGAAACCAGCCTGTAATGCCGTTCGCTGATGTCTTGGTACTCGTCTACGAGGATATAGCGGAATCCCGACATGATGCGCTCGCGCGCTTCGTCCCCGTCGCCGCCGCTTATGCCGTCTGAAAGCATGGCGGTGGCGGCTTCACACCATTTTTCAAACTGTTCTTCGGTTTTCCATTTCTCCTGTTCTCTGCTTTTGCCGTCGCAGCCTTTGCTGTCGAAACGTACGCCTAAAAGCCGCATTGCCATACCGTCGTAAGTCAGGACGGTAACGGCCCGGGCAAGGTTGCCGACCAGTCCGTGCAGGCGGCGTTTGACTTCCAGCGCGGCAAGCCGGGTAAAGGTCAGGACGATGATGGAGGATGCCGGAACGTGCTGGACACGCAGAAGATAGGCGACGCGGTGGACGATGATGCGCGTTTTGCCGGAACCGGGACTGGCAAGCACCAAGCGGTTCCTGCCGCTCTGATCGGTAACGACGGCTTTTTGCACGCTGTTCAGACCGTCCGTGACGGCATGGAGGGTATCCGGAGAGACGGGTTCTTCCAATTCTTTCAGCCTTCCTGAAAACCATTTGTCCTTAAATGATTTTTCATCCGTTTTAAAATAGTCGACGACCAGGTTTAAGGCTTCGGTGATGTTTTTGAGCGCGCGTTCCGCATATTCGCGCATGACGTGGATTTGGAAACGTTTTTCCCCGTAAAACGTTTCCAAGGGGCGGTAGTCCGATTTGAGGTATTGCCGTTTGGATTCCAGCGCGTTCCGGTTGGGGACGATGGTCATCGCGTGGCGCAGGATGGTAATGCCGTGGTTCAGTTTGATGATGCCCAGTTTGTGCATGAACAGCAGCGCCTGTTTGAGCAGGGTTTCGCGGCGGTTTGCCGGAATCTGTACCGACAATTGCATATCGTCGGCAAGCCGCTGCACCATTTCGCCGATACCGGTTTCTACAACGACATCTTTCCGCCGGACACCCTCTGTCTTGCCGGCGAGGAAGGACAGGATGCAGGCGCAGATGTTACGGCGCAAAAGGGCGGTTTCCTGAATATTTTCCCAGCTGTCATTGTTTTTGAAGCGGATTTTCAGGCAGCCGTTGCCGAAGTCGCGGATTTCAAAGCTGCCGTTTTTATTGGATTCGAGTGCGGATTTGTCGTCCGCAAAAGACAGGATGAGCTGCTTGATTTCGGCGGGCGTGCTTTCCAGTCCCGAATCGTGCATTTCGTAGCAGACGGCATTGACGGTGAGATTTTGCCATATTCCCTGGTCGGCATCGGGAATTTCCGTTTTCAATATCTGCCAGAGTTTTTCTTCCCATCGGCTTATTTTTTCCAAAAGCCCCGACGACGGTTTGACATTGTCGGTACGCAGGATGACGGTCATGCGCGTATCGTTGGTCAATATGCCCATTTCTTCGAGGCTGTGCAGGTGTCCGCGCAATTCTTCCAAGCTGCATGCGGTCGCCTGTATCAGGTCGTCGGTACTGAGCGGCTTGTCATCCGGTGCGTTGAATACGATTTCGGCAATGGTCAGGTAGATTTCTTTGAGCCGTCGGGCGAACCGGCCTTTTTGAATCAGCTCCGAAGCCTGTTCCAGAGTCAGTTTGCCCGAGCGTGAAGGGAAGATTCTGGTGCGGTTTTCTTTGCGGTCGAGCAGTTCGGCACGTTCCAGCCAGGAAATGGCGGTTTTGATTTTGGTGTCCGACTGGCGGTTGTCCCTGTCGAAGCTCATATATTCTTCGCTGTCTTTCAGAATCTCGCCGCCGGTGACGACGACTTCGCCGCAACCGTCCCTGCCGTGTGCTGCCGCGTTGAGCATGCCGATTTTGCGCCATACCGTTTTGAGGTCGCGCAATTCTATTTGCGACATTTTGCTGATGCCGAATTGGGTATCCACATCGCTTTTTTCATAAAGCAGGATGCATTTTGCCTCTGCACGGTCCCGTCCGGCGCGCCCGGCTTCTTGAAGGTAGTTTTCCAGCGAACCGGTGATTTCGGCATGAATAACCAGCCGTACATCAGGTTTGTCCACGCCCATGCCGAAGGCGTTGGTGGCGACGATGACGCGCAAGCCGCCCTCGATAAAGCGGTTCTGTATGTCTGCTTTGGCATTGGTTTCCAGGCCTGCGTGGAAGTATTCGCACGCCCAGCCTTGTTTTTGGAGGTATTCGTTATAGCCTTCCGCACTTTTGCGCCTGCCGACGAAAACGACTGCGCCGCCCCTTTGATGGTCGAGTTCGCGGTGGAGCAGCTCGTCGATTTTTTGTTTTTTGATGCCGTCTGAAGCTTCGAAAACTTCGTAAGATAGGTTGTCGCGCGCGTTGTCGCCGATAAATTGCCTGAATTCTATGCCGGCCTGCTCGCGGAAATTATCGGTAATGTCGGCAAGTACGTCGGGTTTGGCGGTGGCGGTAAAGCAGCTTACCGGTGCGGTGCCGCCGTTTTTCCTGCCGTGTTCGGCGATGAATTTGACCGCATACAGGTAATCGGGTCGGAAATCGTGCCCCCATTTGGACAGGCAGTGCGCCTCATCGAATACCCAGCCGTTGATTTGACGTTGGGAAATGGCGGAAATGAAACTGTCGTTGCGGAACTGTTCGGGAGCGACCAGCAGGATGCCGATGTCGCCCAATGCGGTTTTGTCCAATATTTCGGCGCGTTCGACCACTTCGACCAGACCGTTGAGCATGGCGGCGCAGGTAATGTTTTTTCTGAGCATTCCGTCCAGCTGGTCTTTCATCAGCGACTGCAGGGGCGAAATGACGACGGTCAGCCCACCGTTACGGTAATAGCGGTTGAGTGCGGGAACTTGATAACACAGGGATTTTCCACCGCCCGTGGGCAGGACTGCCAGCGTGTGCAGACCTTTCATCCCCGACTGCACAATGGCACGCTGACCGCCTTCGAAACCTTTGAAATCGCGGAATGCGGACAGTTTGAAATAACGCTGCAACTGGGCTTCGGGATTGAGCATGTCGGCGCAGTAGTTGCAGTTGCTGTCGCTGCAGTCGCGATCGCGCAATTCGGCAATCAGCCGCGCCGTTTCGGGAAAACGGCTCCGCACCCACGGGGCAAGCACGGAGTTACCGCCGGAGACGTTCAGCCACGACAGGGCATAGGCAAGCGAAGGATAGATGTCGCGATTGCGGATGTCGGTTTTCATCAACTCCAGAAAACGCGTGCGGCAGACTTTCAAACGCCCTTTCCCTTCGTTGTCCTGCATCATCATCCAAATAATGCGTATCAATCGGTTGGTGTCCGGGTGTTCGGTACGTTCGGCGAAGGAGATGCCGTCTGAAGAACGATACGGCAGACGCATATCGGACAATGCCGCCCATAGGGTAAATTCATCGGGTCTTTCGGTTTTGATTTTGCCGAATGCGGTGCATTGATCCTGAAAAAGCTGCCAACAGGCGCGGCAGTCTGCCAACGGGGAGTTGAGTTCGGAAGAGATGATTTTGTAGTTTTTAATCAGGCGGTGGTACGGGTTTTGCGGAAAGGCGAGCGGCGACAGCTTCAGCGTATCGATAACGGGCAATGAAAGCCATGCCTGGCCGGGCGCGGCTTTTTTCAAATACGGCAGGTCGTGTTCGAGGAAGTTGTGCCCCATCAGCCATTCCGCACCTTCCGCAAGGGGTAGCATTTCCGCCAATGCCTTCCTGAATCCTTCTTCATGGCGGAAGCTTCGTTCAAACCCGAGGTCAAGGTCGGGCCGGTATGCACCGATTTTGAAGACGGTATCGGTTTTGGGGTTAATTTCCAAGTCGATGATTAAAACGGCAGGTACGGCAAAATCCATGGCGGTCGGGATACTGGCATAAAACGGTCAATATACCATAGTGTTGCGCCTTTATCCCTGATTTCGGCAAGATGCGGAGGGATGCGTCCGGACGTATGCGCATACCTTCAGACGGCATACTTGTTCGGAAGCCCGATAATTTCCGTGCTGTTGAAGTAGGCAGGCGAATTGGTTAAACTTGCGGGCATATTGTCTTTAGAGTGAACAAAATATGTCGGGCAAGAAGAAAAAAGCCGCTTCCGCACCCCCCGTTATGGCGAAGAAAGCGCGGCAGACGGTTGTCGGCAGCCCCGCCTCCCATATGGCGGAACCTTCGGAAATATCGGACATCAAAAATTCATATGATGATTTGATGTATGAATCCGGCGCGTTCCCTCAAACCGCCATCAATAATTTGGAGGCGCGTGCCCGTCTGATGGGTTTGCAGCCCGCGCCCGCCGCCAATGCCAAGGTCTTGGAGCTGGGCTGTTCGATGGGCGGCAACATCATCACGCAGGCACTTTATTACCCGGATGCGGAATTTGCCGGCATCGACTTGTCCGGCAGGCAGGTTGCGCAGGGCAACGCCATCATTGAAAAAATGGGCTTGGAAAATGTGCGTCTGGAAGAAAAAGATATTTTGACCATCGATGAGTCATTCGGGAAGTTTGACTATATCATCGTCCACGGCATTTGGTCTTGGGTGCCTGACGCAGTTAAAGACAAAATTTTTTCGATTTGCCGGAACAACCTGACCGAACACGGCATTGCCTATATTTCATACAATGTTTACCCGGGCTGGAAACGGCAGGAGCAGTTGCGCGAAATTATGTACTTTGCCGGCAGGGATGTGCTTGAAGAACCCTTGGAAGCGCGAACGCGGAAAGGCTTGGACGCGCTCAAGGCACTGGCGGAAATTTTGGAAAACGACAAGGGCTTGGGCGGCGGCGGCAAACTTCCGGCGATTCAAAAAATATTGAATCACAATACTTATTATGTCGCACACGAATATATGGAAATATTCAACGACCCGATTTACGTCAACGGCTTCATCGAATGGGCTAACCGCCACAGGCTCGCATATATCGGGGATACCGATTTGCACGCGTCTTTTGTTTCTTGGATGGCGGAGCATACGCGGGAGCGGATTCTGGCATTGGCAGGGGGCGATTATATTGCCAAAGAATTTTACAGCGATATTTTATCCGACCGCCAATTCCGCCGTTCGCTTTTATGCCGTGAGGAAGTCGGGGATACTGTCAGGCGTGATGAGTCGGTTGCCGTCGAAGTGATAGAAAGTTTGAATTTCCGCCCGGCAAGAGGGGAAACAATCAACTTTGATGAAAACGATACCCTGCTTTCGGGCATACGCGATGTGATGAAAACCGGAGAGCCGTTTAAAACGGAAGATGTTGCGGAAAATCTCGCCCGCCGATTTCCCGGTCTGGAATTTGACCGTATGAAAATCAATTCCCAGCTTTTATTGCAAACCATTCTCGGGCGTTTTTCTGTTTCATCAGACAATGCGGGCAAGCCATTTTTTGAAGACCATAAAACCTATGTGCCGGCGCGTTTTACAGATTATGTCGCCGCCTTTGTGGAACACGGTGCGGGAGCGTTTGTCCGGCCTGCCAACCGTTACAACGAAAGCACCCCCTCATTCGGGTACGGGCATTTGTACATTATGCGGCAATTATCGCGGCCGACGAGCAAACAGGCGGTGATAGATGCGGTTGCCGAAAACTTGAACATCGTCAGCACCACGCCCGACGGTTTGACATTCCATCCGCCTGCCGAAGTGTATGTGGAAGAAATATTGGCAGACTTGGCAGACAGGCATTTTCTCGTTTCGGCGGATTGACGGGCAAGTCCCGGCGGCAATCCGTCCGATATATTTTCAGACAGGAAAGACACACACTGCGAAAAGCGGTACACGACACATATGAACCATACATTTACCTTGCCCGATACGCGCCCGTATCCCCAAAATCCGATTAAAAACCACCTGCTGCTCAATGCCTACCAGTTGGCGCATAATTCTTCCCAGGCTTCGCGCAAACTCTCGTCCGGCCAACTTCAAACCGAAATCAGGGGGATGCTTGAACAAAACCACTATATCAACCTTTCCCTCGCGCTGACGATGTCGCCCGATGCCGGAACTTATGCCGCGCTGCTTTCCAGCGTGAACGCGGTACTCGATTGCGAGAAAGAAGGCGAAGTGCAGTGGTTCGCCCTGCCGGTCGTGCTGGTGTCCGGCTGCAAGAAAGAACGGGCAATCGAGATGAAGCTGCCGACGGAGGGATTGTTTGCCTGTTTGCAAAACTATCCGCACCTGCGCGCGTTGACGCAAGAGACACAATGGCTGCCTTATCTTGTACATTCCTCCGATTTGAGTGCGGTCGCGCCGGATGAGTGGTGGCGTGCCAAACAAAATACCGAAGCGGCGGCGCAACACTTACGCCGTTTCGCCCCGCGCCCTTTGCTTTTGCCCGAAGGGCAGTCCGTCCACGTCGTTTACGCGCTGGGTTTCGGCAGCGGCAAAGTTCAGACGGCATTGGGTCAGAACCTTCTTCAGGCAGGCCTGCCCTTGATGCAGGTATGGCAGGAAAATCTTGCATCGGAAGGCGTTACGCTGTTTGCCAACCCGCTTTCCCCGGATTCTCCGGTACGCGCGCTTTCCGACGGCAGCCACACGCGCCAACGTATGGCGATGGATGTGTTTGCGGCAAACGCGATACGCGCCGTCCGTATGCAGAGTCCGCGCGTCGGCGTGGTCGCTGCGGCAAAGGCGGGCGGACAGATTCTATTCGGATTTAATGCGACCGACGGCGCGTTTGAAGTCGTGCCGCAGGTGTTTTCGTGGCAGCTTTCCTTTACCGACAATATCGCCGTCATCCAGCAAAATTTTTTGGATTTAATGGCAGAATGCCGTGTAGAACACGTTTACCTGTTGCATAATCCCTTGGGCGAACAGGAAAACATCCCGAGCTATGCGGAAGCGTTGAAACGGGAAGGGCACAATCCGTTTTTCAGTACACAATACGATTGACCTGCCGATGCCGTCTGAAAGGGTTTCCGCTTCAGACGGCATCGCGTTGGAACAGGGCGCGGATATGAAAAAACCGAAAATCCTTTTTGTCTGCCTCGGCAACATCTGCCGTTCGCCGATGGCGGAATACATTTTGCGCCGCCGCGCCGCCGAAGCAGGCATTCCCCTCGAAACGGACAGCGCGGGGACATCGGGCTGGCACGACGGCGAAGATATGCACCGTGAAACGGCAAAGATATTGAAAAAACACGGTATCGATGCTTCAGGCTTTACCAGCCGCAAAATCCGCCAAAGCGATGCGTCAGCATTTGACTACATCATCGCGATGGACGGCAAGAATTTGTCAGAATTGGAAAAAACCTTCGGCAGGCGGCCGGAAAAAATATTCAAGCTGACCGACCTGATACCCGAAAGCGGTTACGACCATGTGCCCGATCCGTGGTACACGGGTGATTTTGAAGAAACCTTCAGGCTTGCGGATGCAGGCTGCAGGGCGTTTTTAGAAAAAATTTCCCGATAATATATCAGAACATCAATACGAAACATTCCGCGCCCAGTGTTAAGACGGCATAAACAGGGAATTTATGAAAACAAATTTCAAGCAAAAAATCATCGATCAGGCACGCAGCGAAGGCTTGCAGGTAACCGCTTTGCGCGAGCAGGTATTAGATATTGTCTTGCAGCAAAGCGGCGTGATTAAAGCCTACAACGTCTTGTCGCAGATGCAGCAGCAAAGCGAGGGCGCGGTTGCGCCGCCGACCGCCTACCGCGCCCTTGATTTTTGGGCGGAGCAGGGTGTTTTGCACAAAGTGGCGGCGGTCAACGGCTATATTTTGTGCAGCCACGCGCAGCACGAGTGCAACGACCATTGCCACGACCACGAAGAAGCCGAAGCGCACCACAGCGCGTTTATTTTGGTCTGCACCGAATGCGGCGCGGCGGACGAGCAAACCCTGAGCCACGAGTGGGCGGCACTGCGCGCAGGCGTTGCCGAAAGCGGCTTTGCGCTGAAAGAAGAACACGTTGTTTTAACTGGAATCTGTAAAAAATGTCAGAAATGAAAAAAACCAAAGTCCACCTGATTTCAGGTTTTCTGGGAACAGGCAAAACCACCGCGCTCAAAAGCCTGATGGAGCAGAAAGACCCGAACGAAAAATGGGTCATCATCGTCAACGAGTTCGGCGAAATCGGCATTGACGGTGCTGTATTGAGCGACAACGGCATCCCCGTGGCAGAAATCGCCGGCGGCTGTTTGTGTTGCACCGCCGGCCCGCAAATGGGCGTAACCGTGCAGAAAATGCTGCGCGATGCCAAGCCTAACCGCCTGATGATTGAAGCAAGCGGACTGGCACACGCCGCCAGCGTCATCGATGAATTGAAAGCCAAGCCTTTAGACAATATGTTGGAAATCGGCGCAGTCTTTACCGTCGTCGATCCGCGCCAGTTCATCAACCCCGATTACGCGCAGCAGGCGTTGTATAAAGACCAAATCGGCATTTGCGACGTATTGGCCGCCAGCAAAACCGATTTATGCACCCCCGAACAGCTTGCCGAATTTCACGACAAAGCGGCAAAACTGTTCCCGCCCAAAGCCAAAGTGGTCGAAGTCCGAAACGCGCAACTCGACATCCGGTGGCTCGACATTCCCGTCGTCGAAAAATCGCGCTACCGCCTCAAAGCCCTGCCGGATAACACGATGGGCTTCCAGTCGCAAGGTTTCACATTCCCCGCCGGACGCGATTTCGACGGCGAAAAATTGACCAACTTCTTCAATGATTTGCCCAAAATGACCGAAGGACTCGTCCGCGCCAAAGGCGTGTTCCAAGTGCTCGGCACATGGGTATGGCTCAACTGGGTGGACGGGCAGTGGGGCGCGAACCAAGTCTCGTGGCGGCGCGATTCGCGTTTTGAATTGATTGCCAAATCGTTTGACGCGGATTTAATCGAACAAAAACTTAAAGACGCATTGGAATAGCGTTCACGCGCCTTCAGACGGCATAGGAAATGAAAATGCCGTCTGAAGGTTTGAGGAGGATGGGATGAAACCCAAATTCAAAACCGTTTTAACCGCGCTGCTTTTGGCGGCTTCCCTGCCGTCTATGGCGGCAACCCGCGTCCTGATGGAAACCGATATGGGCAATATCCGTTTGGTTTTGGACGAATCCAAAGCACCCAAAACCGTTGCCAATTTCGTGCGTTATGCCCGAAAAGGCTTTTACGACAATACGATTTTTCACCGCGTTATCGACGGTTTCGTTATCCAGGGCGGCGGATTTACCGAGGACTTGGTACAAAAGGCAACCGATAAGGCCGTTGCCAACGAATCCGGTAACGGCTTGAAAAACACTGTCGGCACCATCGCCATGGCGCGGACGACAGACCCCGATTCCGCCACCGGCCAATTCTTTATCAATCTGGCGGACAATGATTCACTCAACTACAAAAACGGACAATACGGCTATACCGTTTTCGGCAGGGTCGAAAGTGGAATGGACACCGTTTCCAAAATCGCCCGCGTCAAAACCGCCACGCGCGGCCTTTATCAAAACGTACCCGTACAGCCCGTCAAAATCCGCCGCGTTGTTGTCGGGCAGTAACACGCGGACAGGCGTTCAGACGGCGCCGCCCATTTCCCAAAAAACGCCGTCTGAAGTGAAAAAATATTTTAAAACAGACAGTTAATGTTGACAAATTCAAACCGAGGATTTTAAAATGCTGCCAAGCCAAGCCAAGCCAAGCCAAGCCAAGCCAAGCCAAGCCAAGCCAAGCCAAGCCAAGC
>NZ_JAGTUI010000018.1:0-15221 GCF_018224585.1 Neisseria sp. Marseille-Q1983 | reverse complement strand
GCCCCTGATCTAATCGACACAGCCGGGGCTAACACCGAGGCAATCTACACTTCAGACGGCATTACCGCCAACTCTACCCAACTCGAACAGCTCAAAAAACTGTTTCCCGCCTGTTTTGACGCAGACGGAAATTTCCTTATCGACAGATTACAAGCCGAAATCGCACCGCAGACCGACATCGGACGCGAATTTTACGAAATGAACTGGCTGGGCAAATCATATGCCCGCCTGCTTCGCAACCTGCCGCCCGAAACCCTGATAAGTGAAGATAAGACACACAACGCCAAGCCTGAAAATGCAGGCAGCCAAAACCTGCTGATTCGTGGCGACAATCTAGAAGTGTTGAAACACTTAAAAAACGCCTACACAAACAGCGTGAAGATGATTTACATCGACCCACCCTACAACACCGGATCGGACGGCTTTGTCTATCAGGACGACCGCAAATTCACACCAGCCGAACTTGCCTGCTTAGCCAATATTGACGAAGACGAAGCCGCGCGGATTTTAGATTTCACCGACAAAGGCTCAAACTCGCACAGCGCGTGGCTGACCTTTATGTATCCGCGCCTGTATATCGCCCGCGAACTGTTAAAGGACGACGGCGTGATTTTTATCTCGATCGACGATAACGAAGCGGCGCAGTTGAAGTTGTTGTGTGATGAAGTGTTTGGGGAAGGGAATTTTGTAGAACAGATTATTTGGGAAAAGAAATTCAGCCCCCAAAATGATGCAAAATATTTTTCAGAAAATCACGATTATTTAATTTGTTACGCAAAAAATATTACTGAATTGGAAATCAAATTATTACCGCGAACAGAAGAAATGAATGCACGGTATAAAAATTATGATAATGATCCACGCGGTGCTTGGACTTCTGATAATTTATTGCGTAAAGATATGCAACAAAGCGGAATTTATACAATTACAACGCCAAACGGTACACAATACAATCCACCCAGCGGTAGAAGCTGGCGTGTTTCGCAAACTAAATTTACCGAAATGGTTGCCGATAATCGCATTTGGTTTGGTGAAGACGGTGGAAATGTTCCTCGTATCAAACGCTTTTTAAGCGAAGTTCAAGATGGTACGAAAGCCATTTCAATTTGGAAATTTAATGAAGTTGGACACAATCAAGAAGCAAGCCAAGAATTGCGTAAATTATTTGATGGCGATAGTTATTTTGATACACCGAAGCCAATTCGTTTGATTGTACAAACATTGCGATTAACCACAAATCCAGACGACCTAATCCTAGACTTCTTCGCAGGCAGCGGCACGACCGCACACGCCGTGATGCAGCTTAACGCCGAAGAACAAAACGGTAACCGCCGCTATATCTGCGTGCAGCTGCCTGAAAAAACCGGTGAAAAATCCGAAGCCCGTAAAGCAGGCTACCCGACCATCTTCGACATCACCAAAGCCCGCATAGAAAAGGCCGCCGCCAAAATCCGCGCCGAGCATCCCGATTACACGGGCGATTCGGGCTTCAAAATCTTTCAAACGGCAGACAATTTCAGGCAGCATCCGGACAAGGATTTTTTGCCCGAACAACCGGATTTGCCGCTTAACGATGAATTAAGCGAAGAACAGCTGCAAACGCTTCTGACTACCTGGACGCTGTATGACGGGGCGGCACTGACCACGCCGGTTGAGCCTGTGCGGTTAGGGGCTTACACGGCGTATCTGTGCGAAAAACGGCTGTATCTGATAAATGCCGGTTTTACTTCCGCCGATTTGTTGGCGTTTATCCGCAAGCTGGACGACGATGCGGCTTTCAATCCCAACCGCGTGATTGTATTCGGCAGCAATATGGAAAGCGCAATGCAGCACGAACTTGACCAGGCGGTACGCGGTTATACCAATAAAAAAGAGATTGAGTTGAATGTGGTTATCAGGGTGTAGCCGGAATCCGAAAGTGCAGGCTGCTTTTCGGCTTGGATTCCCCTTGCGGGGGAAGGACGATACAACAATGACTTCATGGAGAAACATTCATGAGCGGTTTTAATTACGAGAAAAACCAGCCGCACCAAATGCGGGCGGTTTCGGCAGTTTTGGACGTGTTTGACGGGGCAACGCCCAAATATCGGGCGGCAGACGAAAATCCCGAACTTTTGTTTGCTGCAAAACAATACGCAGACAATATCCTGAAAGTGCAAAGCCAAAACGGCATAGACGGCCGATTCCCCGACCGTTCGGACGACCAAAATATCCTTGATATTTCCATGGAAACGGGCACGGGCAAAACCTATACCTACACACAAACCATGTTCGAGCTGCACCGTTGGCTGGGTGTGTTCAAATTTATCGTGGTCGTGCCGACTTTGTCCATTAAGGCGGGAACGCGGCAGTTTTTGCAAAGCAAGGCTTTAGCAGAGCATTTTGAACAGGATTTCGGCGGCGATTATGAAGGTGTGCGCCTGAAAACCTATGTGGTGGAAAGCGCGAAAAAGAATAAGGGCAAAAAGTCCAATGCGCCCATAACGATTGAGCAATTTGTCAAAGCGGAAAATAAAAAGGAAATTCATGTGCTGCTGATTAACGCGGGCATGGTTAATTCGTCGTCCATGACCGATACGGGCGACAAGGCATTGAAAGATTTGTTTGACAATCCCGTTGATGCATTGGCTGCCGTGCGCCCGTTTGTGATTGTGGACGAACCGCATAAATTCCCGACCCGAGATAGCGCGAAAACGTGGGGCAATATCAAACGCTTAAAACCGCAATATATTTTGCGCTACGGTGCAACATTTAACGATGAATATTACAACTTGCTTTACCGTTTGACGGCAGTAGACGCGTTTAACGACGGGCTGGTCAAAGGCGTGCGCGTGTTTCAGGAAGAAATGCAGGGCGGCATGGATGCAGCGGTAAAACTGGTGTCGTTTGACGGTAAAGAAGCGAAATTTGAATTAAACGAAAAGGACAAAAAGCAGACATTCAAACTAGCAAAAGGCGAAGATTTGGCGCAAATCCATCCGGCCATTTCGGATTTGACCGTTGAAAACATGAAGAAAACCACGCTGGTGTTAAGCAACGGCTTGGAGTTGAAAACGGGTGCCGTCATCAACCCTTATTCCTATTCGCAAACGGTGCAGGATGCGATGATGCAGCGGGCGGTTACCGAACATTTCAAGCTGGAACGCGCACTTTTGGCAGAACGCGCGCCACAGCCCAAAATCAAGCCGCTGACGCTGTTTTTTATTGACGATATTGCGGGCTACCGCAGCGGCAACGAGCTTTCAGGCAGCCTGAAAGATAAATTTGAAAGCTGGATTCGCGCGGAAGCGGCACACCGCCTGGAAACGGAAAGCGACCCGTTTTATCGTGATTACCTGCAAAAGACGTTGGACGATGTATCCGCCTGCCACGGCGGCTATTTTTCCAAAGACAATACAGACAGCGACGATAGAATCGAGCAGGAAATCAATGAGATTCTGCACGATAAGGAAAAGCTACTGTCTTTGGACAACCCGCGCCGCTTTATTTTTTCCAAATGGACGCTGCGCGAAGGCTGGGACAATCCCAACGTTTTCCAGATTTGCAAACTGCGTTCCAGCGGCAGCACGACTTCCAAGCTGCAAGAAGTTGGACGCGGCCTGCGCCTGCCGGTAAACGAGCTGATGGCGCGGGTGCGCGATGTATCGTACAAACTGAATTATTTTGTCGATAGCAGCGAAAAAGACTTTGTGAAGCAGCTTGTCGGCGAAATCAACGACAATTCTTTTCAGGAAGAAATCTCCAAAAAGTTTACTGAGGAGCTGAAACAAAAAATATTGCAAAAATACCCCGATATCAAACCGCTGGTATTGTTAAACAAACTGTTTTCAGACGGCATCATTGACGACAATGAAAACTTTACCGAAGACGGCTATGACAAATTAAAAGCCGCCTATCCCGAAGCCTTTCCCAAAGGTTTGGATAAAGGCAAAGTCAGCAACGCCAAAGACGAAGGCAAAGACACCATCATCATGCGCGAAGGCAAATATGAAGAACTCAAAGCTTTGTGGGAGCTGATTCACCATAAAGCGGTTTTACAGTACAAAATCAAAGACGAAGCCGAATTTGTCGATTTATTTACCGCCTATTTGCGTGAAAACGCCGCCAAATTCCCGCAGGCAGGCATACGCACGGCGGTAAACGAAGCTTATATCAACAACGGGCTTATGCTTTCCCGCCGCATAGACAGTATTGAAGATGAAAATTTTATCCGTTTCAACACAATGACTTACCGAGAGTTTCTGGAAAAACTGGCACAAACGGCAAAAATCCAGATGCAGACTTTGCATCAGGCGTTTTACCGCGTCCGCGACGAACTGAACATTGGCGATTTTTTGAATATGCAAACCATCGCCCAAATCAAAAACGGCTTCAACCGGTTTTTGCTTCATCATTCCTTCCATAAATTCGAACTGGATTACCAGCTTGTCGGCAGCAAAATCCATCCGACCAAATTTACCAATAAAGACGGCAAACCGCGCGCGGTGAAAAAAGCAGATTTGGGCAGATTTGAAGATACGGAGCACCGGCCTGCCGCCAGCTATCTCTTCGGCGAGATTTTCTACGATTCGAATATAGAACATGAAAATGTCGCCAACAACCAAATTGAAGGCGTAACCGTATTTACCAAAATACCGAGAAACTCCATCAAAATCCCTGTTGCCGGCGGCGGCACGTATTCACCCGATTTTGCCTATATCGTGAAAACCAAAAGCGGCGAGATTCTGAACTTTGTGATTGAAGCCAAAGGGACTGATGGGGCGGAAGATTTGCGAAAAAGCGAAGAGCGGAAAATCAAACATGCCGAAAAGCTGTTTGCCGAGATTTCCAAAGAAATCAAGGTGGTGTTCAAAACGCAGTTTGACGGCGAGAAGATAGCCGAACTGATCGGGCAAAATATGCCCGCAGGAGGACATTCTGAAAACGGACACTGAGAAACAAATGTTTGGGAGCCGTCTGCTTCGGGATTTTAAAATGCCGTCTGAAACGCCAAACGGGCTTCAGACGGCATTTTGACGGCGGGGGGTTACGCGCCGCAGGTTTTCGGCTTGTTCGCCAGAATGTTGATGACTTTGCGTTCGGCTTTTTGCGGCTCGATTTTGATTTCGCTCTCATCTTCTTCGCTGCCGTCTGAAAAGCGTTCGGGCATTTTTTCGCTGTCAAAAGCCAAATCGCCGCCGTGTTTCAGGCTTTGACCGCGTTCTAATCCGACAAAGTCAAAGAGTTCGGTATCGGCAAGGTGGGAAGGGACGACGTTTTGCAGGGCGGAGAACATCGATTCGATACGGCCGGGGAAGCGTTTGTCCCAATCGCGCAGCATATCGCCGATGACTTGGCGTTGCAGGTTGGGTTGCGAGCCGCAAAGGTTGCACGGGATAATCGGGAACTGTTTCAATTCGGCGTATTTGATTAAGTCTTTTTCTTTCACATAAGCCAAGGGGCGGATGACGATGTGTTCGCCGTTGTCGCTCACCAGCTTGGGCGGCATGGCTTTGAGTTTTCCACCGTAAAACATATTTAAAAACATGGTGGCAAGGATGTCGTCACGGTGGTGTCCTAAGGCGATTTTGGTGCAGCCCAATTCTTTTGCGGTGCGGTAGAGGATGCCGCGGCGCAGGCGGCTGCACAGCGAACAAGTCGTTTTGCCTTCGTCTAATACGCGTTTGACGGTGGAGTAGGTGTCTTCTTCGACGATTTTGTACGGCACGCCTATGCTTTCGAGATAGGTCGGCAATACTTCTTCGGGGAAACCCGGCTGCTTTTGGTCGAGATTGACGGCGACCAGTTCAAAATCAATCGGCGCGCTGGCTTGGAGCTGGCGCAGGATGTCTAACAGGGCGTAGCTGTCTTTGCCGCCGGAGAGGCAGACCATGATTTTGTCGTCCGGCTCGATCATATTGAAATCGTTAATCGCGTCGCCGACGGCGTGGCGCAGGCGTTTGCTGAGTTTGTTGTTTTCGAGTTCTTGTTTGGTTTTTTTGGACATGGCGGTTTGGGTTTGAAAATTAGAAAGGCGGCATTGTAACCGATTGGCGGGGCGGCAATGCCGTCTGAAGGGCTTCAGACGGCATTAGAGGGATTATTCTGCATTTTCGGTTTTAAAGAAGGGATGAACCGCTTTGAAGATACTGCCGTTTGGGGCGGTCAGTTCTTTTTGTGCGGCGGAGAATTTAATCACGGTAAGGGCGGTAAAGTTTTCCGAATCTTGAACGCTGTCGAGTACGATGCCGGCCTCTTCGCCGTCCGCCGTCAGCAGGGTTCCTGCTTCGACGGCCGAATTTCCCGACAATACCGCCAAGCCGCGTTTGACCTGCCCCCGATACTGGGCACGGGCAATGATTTCCTGTCCCGGATAGCAGCCTTTTTTGAAGTGTACGCCGCCGATGATGTGCTGGTTGAGCATTTGGGCGACGGCGGTTTCTTTGGTAGCCGCGCATATCCACGGATAACCGCTGCGGATTTCGTGCAGCCGCCACGCGTTTTCGGCGGCGGCATCATAAGGCGGCAAGGTGTTTTTGGGGGCGATGCGAAGGATGCCGCCATGAGGCAGAGCGATAGAGCAGATGCCGTCTGAATCTTGTTGTGCGGCAAAGGCAAGGTTGGGTTCTTGCGCGGCAAGCGGTTCGGCGGATGCTTCCAATTCCGCGCCGACGGCGTAATCTTCAAGGATTTCAAAAACGGCTTTGGCACGCAACACAAACATCCGCAAACGTTTGACCGTTGCTTCAAGCAAGTCTTGCGCCATAATCAGCAGCAAATCGCCGCCTCGGTTGACGACAATCATATTGGCGATGACACGGCCTTTGGGCGTGTTGTAAGTCGCATAACACGCCTGCCCGGTCTGAAGATTATTGATGTCGTTGGAAAGCTGTCCGTGCAGGAAGGTTTGGCGGTCTTCGCCGCTGACGCGTACCACGCCGAAAAAGGGCAGTAAGGTTTTCATCATTTGCGTACTCTGAAATATAAAGGAAATCTGTTTATGCGGTTGCCGCATCTTTCTTCACGGCGGTTATTTTGATTTCGACGCGCCACTCCGGACGGGCGAGCCGCGCTTCCACGCAGGCGCGGGCGGGCGTTCTGCCGGCGGCAACCCAAGCGTCCCACACGCCGTTCATTTCCGCATAGTCGCCCATATCGCGCAGATAGATGACCGCATCCAAAACGTGCGCTTTGTCCGAGCCGCATTCCGCCAGCCAGCGGTCGATTTGGGCAAGCACGTCGGCAGTCTGTTCGGCAGCCGTTTCACCGTTTTCGGGAACCATGCCGGAGAGGAAAATCAAGCCGTTTGCGCCGACGGCTTCGGAATAGCGGGGCGTTGTGCCGAAATATCGGATATCCATATCGGTTTCCTTCGATAAAGGGGATATATGGTAACATTGCGCTTGACCGATTTCCATGTTTTGCATGACGAAAAATGAGTAAACACACTTATCCGATAACACCTGCCGTGCGCGTTTTGCGTGAAAACGGCATCGAATTTGAACCTTTTACCTATGCCTATGAGGAACACGGCGGCACGGCGCAGTTTTCCCGACTGTTCGGCAAAGACGAACACTTGGTCATTAAAACCATTGTTTTGCAAGATGAAAACGGTAAGGGGCTGATTGTCTTGATGCACGGCGACAAACAGATTTCCACGCGCAATCTGGCTCGGCATTTGGGTGCGAAACGCATCGAACCCGCTACGCCCGCACAGGCAAACAAGTGGACGGGCTATTTGGTCGGCGGCACAACGCCGTTCGGCATCCGGACAAAGTTGGATATTTACGTCGAACAGTCGGTGATGGATTTGGAAACCATCTATATCAACGGCGGAAAACGCGGGTTCATTATCGGCATCCGTCCCAGAGATTTAAATATTTTGAACCCGAAAACAATACAGGCGGCGGTTTGACGGGAAAGTATAAAGGAACAATATGGACAAAGATTTGTATGCCGTATTGGGCGTGTCGCCGCAGGCGGGAGCGGACGAAATCAAACGCGCCTACCGCAAGCTGGCGATGAAATATCATCCCGACCGCAATCCGGGCAATCCGAAGGCGGAAGAAAAGTTCAAAGAAATCCAACGGGCTTACGATACGCTTTCCGACCTGTCGAAACGGATGCAATACGACGCGTCCTTCAGACGGCATGAGGAACGCGGGCGGCAGGAAGAGGCATTCCGCCGCGAACAGGCGCGCAGGGAGCAGTTTTACCGCGAACAGATGCGCCGCGAACAGGCGTTCAGACAGGCGTTTGAACGGCAGGCATCACGTTCGTGCCATGCTTACGAACCGTCCGGCGGCGGAAGCGGGCGCAACTATGTCCTCGCCGCCTACATCCTGTTCGGTTTGGGTGCAATCATGCTGTTCATGCCCATAGTCGGCGTGATTTTCGCCTATATGCCCATAGTCGGCGTGATTCTCGCCTATATGAAACGGAACAGTTTGGACAGCATTGTCTATGCCGCACATACCGAATACCTGATTAAAACCTTTTGGCGCACATTTTGGCTTTATATTTTGGGTGCGCTGACTGCCCTTTTGGGTATCGGCGTGCTGATTATTATTGCAACGAACGTCTGGTATTTCTACCGCATCATCGCCGGCTTTATCCGCTTCAACGGCGGCAGGGCGGTTGCACCCGAGAAATGGATATAGTATGGCTTACCTGTTAATCAGCATCGTGTTCAGCGTGTCGGTTTCCATTTTGCTGAAAATGGCAAGGAAGAAAAAAATCGACATCGCGCAGGCGGTCGCCGTCAATTATGTGGTCGCGGTCATACTGACCCTGCTGGTATTGAAGCCGGATGTCGGCAATATCGGCGCATTTTTGCCGACATGGTGGCTGTTTGCCGCATTGGGCGTGCTGCTGCCGTCCGTATTTGTCATTATGGGCAAATCCGTAGAATCCGCCGGTATCGTCAAATCCGACGCGGCGCAGCGTTTGTCGCTGTTTTTGCCGATTGTTGCCGCCTTGACGCTGTTTGGCGAAAAACTCAGCGAAGGCAGACTAATCGGGCTGTGCCTCGCATTTGCCGCACTGTTCTGCCTGCTTTGGAAACACAGCGGTGGCAAAAAATCAGGAAGCGCGTGGCGGCAGGCGGCATTGCTGCTGGGCGTGTGGGCAGGTTACGGCATTATCGATATCCTGTTCAAACAGCTTGCCAAAAGCGGAACGGCATTTGCGGGCAACCTGCTGGTTGCATTTGTGCTGGCGGGTGTGCTGATGTTTGCCTGCCTGTTTGCCAAATCGGTCAGATGGCGTGTTGAGAGTGTGGTTGGCGGCATATTCTTGGGCGGTTTGAACTTTATGAACATCGTAACCTACATCACCGCGCACCAAATGATGAAGGATAATCCGACCTTGGTTTTTGCCGGTATGAATATCGGCGTGATTGTTTTGGGTACGCTTTCGGGCGCATTGTTCTTTAAGGAAAAAATCAACACAATCAATACGGCGGGAATCGTGTTGGCACTGTGTTCTATCGCCTGCCTGTTTTATTGGGGGGAAGTCAAGGTACTGTTCGGCATATAATCCGGCTGATTGATATAACAAAATGCCGTCTGAAGCAGCATCCCTGCTTCAGACGGCATTTGTCTGCAACGTTACAGATGGGGGTTCATCAGGTTTTCAGGAGAGAGGATGCGGTTGAGTTCTTCTTCGCTCAACAGCCCGCGTTCCAAGACAACCTCGCGCACGCCTTTGCCGGTTTGGGCGCAGATTTTGCCGACCAAATCGCCGTTGTGGTGTCCGATATACGGATTCAGATAAGTCACCAAACCGATGGAGTTGAAAACGTAACGTTCGCAGATTTCGCGGTTGACCGTAATGCCTTTGACGCATTTGTCGGACAGGTTGACTGCGGCATTGCCCAAGAGGGAAATGGTTTCAAACATACATTGGGCGATGACCGGCTCCATCACGTTTAATTGCAGTTGCCCGGCTTCGGCGGCGAAGGTAATCGTCGTGTCGTTGCCGATGACTTTGAAGCAGACTTGGTTGACCACTTCGGGAATCACGGGATTGACTTTGGCAGGCATAATGGAAGAACCGGCCTGTAATTCGGGCAGGTTGATTTCTTTCAAGCCGGCACGCGGGCCGGAAGAGAGCAGGCGCAAGTCGTTGCAGATTTTGGAGAGTTTGACCGCCGTGCGCTTCAATGCGCCGTGTACCATCACATATGCGCCGCAGTCGGAGGTCGCCTCAATCAGGTTTTCGGTCAGTTTGCAAGGCAAGCCGCTGACTTCGGAGAGTTTTTTGACCACCAGTTCGGCGTAGCCTTTGGGCGTGTTCACGCCCGTGCCGATTGCCGTTGCGCCCAAATTGACTTCCAACAGCAGTTGGCGGGTGCGGTCGAGGTTGAGGATTTCTTCTTCCAACAACACTTGGAAAGATTGGAATTCTTGGCCGGCAGTCATCGGCACGGCATCTTGAAGCTGGGTGCGGCCCATTTTCAAAACGTCTTTAAATTCTTCGGCTTTGGCGGCAAAGGCGTTTTTCAGGACAGTCAGTTTGTCGAGCAATTCGCCGATGCTGTAATACACGGCAAGGCGGAAGCCCGTGGGATAGGCATCGTTGGTCGATTGGCTGGCATTGACGTGATCCATCGGATTGACGATGTCGTAGCGGCCTTTTTCGTATCCCAAGACTTCCAATGCGAGGTTGGCGATGACTTCGTTGGTGTTCATATTGACCGAAGTACCCGCACCGCCCTGATACACGTCGGACGGGAATTGGTCGAGGCAGCGGTTGTTCAGCAGAATTTCGTCGCAGGCTTTTTCAATGGCGGCGGCGATTTCGGGCTTGACCGCGCCCAACTCACCGTTTGCCTGTGCCGTCGCCTTTTTCACCATCACCATACTGCGGACAAACTGCGGCACGTCAGAAATTTTTTGTGTGGAAATTTTAAAGTTTTCAATGGCGCGCAGGGTGTGGATGCCCCAATATACTTCGGCGGAAATCTCGCGGTCGCCCAATAAATCGTGTTCGATACGGACAGTCATGTTTTTACCTTTGTAAGTCGGATAATTAATATTGAAAAAATGCGCCATCGGAAAGATGCCGCAGCAGGACGAACACTATACCAGTTGGGCGGCGTTGTCTATGGTGTTTTCAAGAACAATGCCGTCTGAACGCCGAAATGCCGTGTCTTAAGGATGCTGCTCCGGCAGGTCTGCCAGCGTTTTCCGCGCCAGCGTCGCACCGAGGTTATGGCGGTGCAGCCCCAAAACCATGCCCGTCCACACACCGCGTCCGCTCGGGCCGGTCAGCAGCGCAACGCCTCCGGTCAGCCATTGGTAGAGTGAATGCGGAAGCACGTGGACGGAATATGCCGCATCATGCCTGCCGCGATAACGGACACGCCCGAACGCACCATAAACAACCAGTTCCTTATCATCGATATAAACCGATTTGCACGTCGTCAGCGCATACCACCAACGCTCCATGCGCCACATCCAAAACACGGAAAAACCCGCCGTCAAGACGCTGTAAACCGAATCGGATACGGGAGGAGCACCCCATTCGAGCAACTGGTTTCCGCCGCCTATCCAAAGCAGCAGACCGAAAAACAGCGCAAGCAGCGGCTGAAACAACCTGCCGCGCAGAACGGAATGCCGGAACAGCAGCCCTTCGCCCGCAACAGAAACCCCGAACGGCAAATCACGTTTTAAGGTTCTGATGTATTCGGAAAGGTTGGTCGGATTGAGATGCGGTGCAGCCATATCGGTTTTCGGTTTGCAGCATGTCGAACAATGCCGTTTGAAGGAATACGCCTTTTGAGTCCTTACAGGCTTAGGAAGAGGGTAAAACATACCGCAAAACATACCACAAAAAACGGTAACGGATAGTTGTAAGCGGTTGATGACGATTATAGACAATAACGGGTTTTCCCAATGAAATTATTGTTTGAATAATAAAAAATCCCAAACCGTAAAAGTTTGGGATTTGTATTTGGCAGAGAGGAAGGGATTCGAACCCTCGATACGCTATTCACGTATACACGCTTTCCAGGCGTGCGACTTAAACCACTCATCCACCTCTCTAATGGCGGAAATTATCCCAATCGGGATAATTTATTATTTGGTGCCCGGGAGAAGACTCGAACTTCCACACCCGTGAGGATACCAGCACCTGAAGCTGGCGCGTCTACCAATTCCGCCACCCGGGCAATCTAAATATTGAAATAAAGCAAAGCATTTGATTTGGTGCCCGGGAGAAGACTCGAACTTCCACACCCGTGAGGATACTAGCACCTGAAGCTAGCGCGTCTACCAATTCCGCCACCCGGGCTTTGCTTTATTTGCTGTTTTGCGGTACAGTGTCCTGCCGCAAAGAAGTCGCTATTATATAGTTCATAAAGAGAATGTCAACAGTCCAAATGAATAAAAATATTAAATCTTTAAATTTACGGGAAAAAGACCCGTTTTTAAGTCGTGAAAAACAGCGTTATGAACATCCTTTGCCCAGTCGGGAATGGATAATCGAATTGTTGGAGCGCAAAGGTGTGCCTTCAAAAATCGAATCGCTTGCGCGCGAGCTGTCGATTACGGAAGACGAGTATGTCTTTTTTGAACGCCGTCTGAAGGCGATGGCGCGGGACGGTCAGGTTTTAATCAACCGTCGGGGCGCGGTTTGCGCGGCGGACAAATTGGATTTGGTCAAATGCCGCATCGAGGCGCATAAGGACGGTTTCGGTTTTGCCGTGCCGCTCACGCCCGCCAAAGACGGTGATTTTGTTTTGTACGAACGCCAGATGCGCGGCATTATGCACGGCGATATTGTCACTGTTCGTCCTGCCGGCATCGACCGCAGGGGGCGGCGGGAAGGGACGGTTCTGGATATTGTCGAACGCGCGCAAAGCAAAGTTGTCGGCCGTTTCTATATGGATAGGGGCGTGGCGATTTTGGAGCCGGAAGACAAGCGTCTGAACCAAAGCATCGTATTGGAACCGGACGGCGTGGCGCGTTTCAAACCCGAATCCGGTCAGGTTATCGTCGGCGAAATTGAGGTTTATCCTGAGCAAAACCGGCCGGCAGTGGCGAAAATCATCGAAGTATTGGGCGATTATGCCGACAGCGGCATGGAGATTGAAATTGCCGTGCGAAAGCATCATTTGCCGCACCAATTCAGTGAAGCGTGTGCCAAAGCCGCGAAAAAAATTCCCAACCATGTACGCAAAAGCGATTTGAAAGGCCGCGTCGATTTGCGCGACCTGCCTTTGGTAACGATAGACGGCGAAACGGCGCGCGATTTTGACGATGCCGTGTTTGCCGAGAAAATCGGACGCAATTACCGTTTGGTCGTGGCGATTGCCGATGTCAGCCATTATGTCCGCCCCGATGATGCTATCGACACGGACGCTCAGGAACGCAGCACCAGTGTTTACTTCCCGCGCCGTGTGATTCCGATGCTGCCGGAAAACCTGTCCAACGGCATCTGCTCGCTCAATCCTAATGTCGAGCGTTTGTGCATGGTGTGCGATATGGTCATCACTTACGCGGGCAATATTAAAGAATACCGCTTCTACCCCGCCGTGATGCGCTCCCATGCCCGCCTGACCTACAACCAAGTTTGGAAATGGATTTCAGACGGCATCGACCATCCGCACAAAGCCCAAATTGATACCCTTTACAAACTCTTCAAAATCCTTCAGAAAAGGCGTTTCAAACGCGGCGCGGTGGAGTTTGAAAGCGTCGAAACCCAAATGCTTTTCGACGGCAACGGCAAAATTGAAAAAATCGTGCCCGTCGTCCGCAACGATGCCCACAAGCTGATTGAAGAATGTATGCTGGCGGCGAATGTTTGCGCGGCAGAGTTTTTGCTGAAAAACAAACATACGGCTTTGTTCCGCAACCATTTGGGTCCCACGCCCGAAAAACTCGCCACCCTGCGCGAGCAGCTCGGTCTGTTGGGGCTTCAACTTGGCGGCGGCAACAACCCGACGCCGAAAGACTATGCCGCGCTTGCCGAACAATTCAAAGGCAGACCCGATGCCGAATTGCTGCAAGTCATGATGCT
Organism: Neisseria sp. Marseille-Q1983; assembly: GCF_018224585.1. NCBI lineage: Bacteria > Pseudomonadati > Pseudomonadota > Betaproteobacteria > Neisseriales > Neisseriaceae > Neisseria > Neisseria sp. Marseille-Q1983. Next base: position 1,220 of record NZ_JAGTUI010000018.1, on the reverse strand, counting down.
GCGCTCCATGCAGCAGGCGGTTTACGAACCGCATTGCGAAGGGCATTTCGGTTTGGCTTATGAAGCATACGCCCACTTCACTTCCCCCATCCGCCGCTATCCCGACCTGACCGTCCATCGCGCCATCAAAGCTGTATTGGACAAGCAGACCTACACGCCAAACAAAAGCTGGCAGGCTTTGGGCGTGCATACTTCGTTTTGCGAACGCCGTGCCGACGATGCCGCACGCGATGTGGAAAACTGGCTGAAAACCTACTATATGCGCGATAAGGTCGGCGAAGTATTCGAAGGTAAAATCTCCGGCATGACCAGTTTTGGTATCTTTGTAACACTAGACGGCATCCACATCGACGGCTTGGTGCACATCAGCGATTTGGGCGAAGACTATTTCAACTTCCGCCCCGAAATCATGGCAATCGAAGGCGAACGCAGCGGCATCCGTTTCAACATGGGCGACAGGGTTGCCGTCCGAGTCGCGCGCGCCGATTTGGATGATGGAAAAATCGATTTTGTCTTGATTGCAGGGGGGAGCGGCAGGGGGCGGAAAGTCAAATCATCCGCGTCTGCCAAACCGGCAGGGACGGCAGGGAAAGGGAAGCCGAAAATCGCCGCCGAGAAAAAAACAACCCGAGGCGGCAAAGTAAGGGGAAGGGGCGCGTCTGCCGCCGCAGAATCGGGGAAAAAGGCAAAGAAACCGGTTCCGATTAAGGTCAAAAAACGGAAAGGCAAGTCATAATTTCGGCAGGGCGACTTGGGGAGGGCGGGGCATACTTTCCCGAAGCCGCCGCCTGATTTTTTGATATGGCGGCCGGCGCATCATTTCCGGCGAATCTAAACGCCCGTATTGAAAGATTGCGTTTATTTCTACCTCCGTTTTAAAGATCGGCGGTATTCGGCAAATGGGGCGCAAACGGCGCGGCGGTGTTCCGGCGGCAGGGCGGGCATCCGTTAAAACGCAGGCATCGCCCTTTTGCGCCTTTTCTGTTTGCACGGGAAAAGGCGCGCCGCCTTCGTGTCAAAATCGGCAATGCCGCCTTTAACCGCATCTCTGCCGTGCAAAATCTGCAACAGGCGTTTATCATCAATTTCAGATAAAGGCGGTTTGCTTTCAGAGACTCCCGTAGTTGATACGCGGTCAAGTAATGAAAGCAAGCCGAGACCTTTACAAAATTCCCCAAAATCCCCTAAATTCCCACCAAGACATTTAGGGGATTTCTCAT